>CANPIH010000001.1 GCA_947574085.1 uncultured Mycoplasmatota bacterium
AACTTTGTTCCTGTGATTCACTGCTTTGTTGTTCTGATTGTTGTTGTGTTTCTTGAGATTGTTCTTCGCTTTGTGAACTCTGCTCTTGTGATTCACTACTTTGTTGTTCTGATTGTTGTTGTGTTTCTTGTGATTGCTCTTCACTTTGTGAACTTTGCTCTTGTAATTCACTACTTTGTTGTTCCGATTGTTGTTGTGTTTTTTGTTCAGAAGTATCTTGTATTATATCTTTTACATATTTCCAAAATTTCATTTTAATACCTTACTTCTATTTTTTCTTTTGCAATGTAAATATGTCTTTATCTTTAGGTTCATTTAAATCATATACTTCTTCAACAAATTTTTTATCTCTTTTTGAATATTGATTATATGATGCTTGTTTTTTAAATTTACCATCAAAAGTAAATACCCAAGGATGATATTTTCCATTTTCAAATATTTTCAAATCATTATAACAATGTCCTTCAATTCCTATTGCATCAATTCTATTTTGAGTTGGATAAACAACTTCCTTTTTACCATGTTCAGTATCAAACATCAATATAAAACCATAATGAATAGTTCCAAGCATTACTCCTGGACATAAAGGATAATCCTTTTTTACAAGTTCATCTTGTAAAATCATACTTTGTTCTGGATCTAGTGCTATTTGTACTCTTAATGGGTTTTCTAGTTTTGGCTCTCCCATAAACATATCATAGTTTTCAACAATAGTATCAAATTTTCTTCTAAATTCATCAGTAAAATCTCCAAAAGCAGAATATTCTAATTTTCCTGTCTTATTAAATCTCCAACTTAACTTTTTTCCTTCTTCAAATATTTTTAAAACTCCACCTTCAATACCAATTGCTTCAATTCTACATTGTGTTGGATAAAAACATTCTCTTTGTTTTCCATTGTTATCACTTATTATAATAAAACCAAAATGTTCTCCTCCAAACATAGCACCTGGAACTAATGGGTGTTCTTCTTTGCAGTCTTCATCTGCCAATATCACATTTGAATCTTTACCTATCTTTATGCAAATAGGATCTTGCATTTTTGCTTCTAAATTCATACAACAACCTCCGATGGCTACTTATACTACCATATTTTCTTTATTTTAGCAATAAAATGCCTGTATTTTATTGATTTTTTTTGAAAAAATGATATAATAACTAACTACTGAAAAAGGGGGATTTTTATGGTAGAAGGTAATGCATGGATTAAACTTGATAAAAATAAGACAATTAACCCTAATATTAAATCATTTGAATATGCTGAAAGAAAAGATATTACTGAAGTAAATATTCCTAATGGTGTAACTACTATTGGAGAAAGAGCTTTTGCAAAATGTACTAATTTAAAAAAATTAATTATTCCAGATAGTGTTACTACAATTGGAGCAAGTGCTTTTAGTGAATGCGAAAATTTAGAAGAAGTAGTTTTATCTAAAAATTTAAAAAAACTAAATTATAGAACATTTGCAGACTGTAAGCGACTTAAAAAAATTATCATTCCTGATGGTATAGAAGAACTAGATTGGGCAGTTTTTTCAGGATGCGAAAATCTTGAAGAAATTGTATTACCGAATAGCATTAAAGCACTAAATAAACAACTATTTCTAAATTGTAAAAAATTAAAAGATATAATCCTCCCACAAAGTTTAGAAAGTTTACCAAATGAATGTTTTAAAGGTTGTAATAATTTAAACATTAATCTAAATGAAAAAATAAAAAAACTTGGAGATAGAACATTTGAAGATTGCTATAATTTATCTACTTTTCCAGAAAATGTAACAACATTTGGTAAAAATTGTTTTAGAAATTGTAGAAAATTAACAAAAGCAACTTTAAATACTGAAATAAAAGAATTATCTGATGGTATGTTTGATGGGTGTATTAATTTAAGTGAAATAAACTATCAAAGTGATAATTCATTAAGAATTGGAGAAAGATGTTTTAGAAATTGCAAAAGTCTTAAAACTATTCCTAAATTTATTGCAAATTTTAATGAACGAGCTTTTGAAAATTGTACTGGTCTTACAAGCATAGATATAATAGATAATGTAGTTCCTTTTGCTTGTTTTAGAGGTTGCAAAAATATTAAAGAAATATTAAATCAAGAAAAAATTTTAGCACTTTCTGGCTTTGCATTTTCAGGATGTGAAAATTTAGAAGAAATAGATATAATTTATCCTTCTGTTATTGCTGCAGAAGCATTTAGTAATTGTAAAAAACTTACTAAAGTTAGATTAAATATGGGTGTTAGAAAAATTGAATCAAGAGCTTTTTATAATTGTAAAAAATTAGAAAATATAAATTTGCCTGACACTATTGATATGATTGGTAAAGAATCTTTTAAAAATTGTCATTCTATTACTTGCATAACAATCCCTGCTAACCTTAAGTCTTTTGGAGATGGAGCATTTTCTTATATGGACTCTCTTGAAAGAATAGAAGTATCTCCATATAACAAAACATTTATTACTCCTGATAATAAAATACTTATTCATCAAATGTATCAAAAATTAATGTTATATGCGAGTGGTTGTAAGGATAAATCATATTCCTTAAAAGATTATAATTTTGAACTTGATATGTTTAATCATGCACTTGTTAGACCAATTACAGGAATTGGTAAATATGCTTTTGCAGGTGCTAAATATCTTGAAGAATTAAATCTATGTTGTTGTACTGTCGATATTGAACATACTGCATTTTATGATTGTCCAAAACTTAAAACTTTGAAAATTCACCCTATTGCATTTTATACAACTGGAGGGTTTAATTTAAGAACTGATGGTAGATATTATTTTGAAGAGGCAGCAAAAACAAAACCTCAACTCCCATTTGAAACAGTTGAATTTTGTGAAAGTCCAAATGGAGAAGATAATTTAATTTGGATAAATCAAAATGCTCTACCTAAATTTAAGAATGTAACTAAAGTAATTTTACCTAAAGTTGGTAGTTATTTTATAGGAAATAATGCTTTCTATGATTGTCAAAAACTTGAAGAAGTTGAAATACCGAATAATGTTACAAGCATTGATAAATGTGCATTCCCTACTTCCACAAAATTAAAATTTGAAAATGGTTTACAACCAGAAGGATTAATAGAATTAATACATAACGATCAATATATAGGTGATTATAAATTATATGTTTTAGAAGATGGAACTTATTATATAGAGCAAGATAGTAAAATTACGACATTATCAAAACAATACATTGATGAAGTATGTTCTCATTCAGAAGATATAAGAGATAATTCTATTCTATTTATAGATTTTATGAATGACTTATTAGAACACGATTTAGGTATTAAATTTTTATTTAATGGGATTTTATTTGCAAATATGAGTTTAGAAAATAGAAAGATTCTTTTTGATAACTTAAATAAAAATGATAAGTTTTTTATAAATGTTCTTAAAAATAGTGGGTTACTTGATAAAAAAGATAATAATACTGAATTGTTATTATCTAAAACAAACTTTCAATTAGTGATTGATTTTATTAAAGTGTTAAGAAAATACAATATTGAACATCCATTATTGCATAATAAATTTTTAATAGCTAATTACGATTTAAAAAGTTTAGAACGAATAATAAATCTTGATTTACCATTATTAATTAAAACACTAGAAGATAGTAAATTATTTGATAATGATTTTATAACACTAGTCGGAAATGGGCATGAAGATACAAGAGAAAGTTATTATTTAACTTATGAAATATTAAAAAATAATGTATTAGAAAAATTTATCAGATTAGCTAAAAAATATAATATTAAAGATAAATATTTATTTGAAAAACCATTTATATCAATAGCAGATAATCCGTTAACAGAACAATTATTTAAAATTTATGATGCAAACACTAAAAGATTATTAAAATCAAGTTTAGCAACTGAAACAAATGTTGGATCAAAGGTTAATTTAAGTGATTTAATGATATTAATGAAAATTACTGGTGCATTAGAAGAAAATCCAATTATAAGACAACGAGCAAGTACATTTATAGTTGAAAAACTTTTTGAAGAAAAACTTCCTAACGGAGAAAATAATGAGTATAGAATTGTTGGAAACGATATTCATAGAATTTTTGATTTCTATGATTTAAGGGGCGAATTTGATGAAGAATTTGCACAATTCTTTTTAGAGAATTATCAAGAATTAATAAAAGAAGAAAAACAAAAATCAGGTTTTATTCAAAGAGTTTATTTAAACTTTAGGGAAATATCAAGAACTTCCACTTCAAATAAAGGATCTCAAAGACATTTAAAAGTTACTATTGATAAATGTAAGAACTTTTTATCTAATGTTAAGTTTGATGGTGTAACCGAAGAAAATAAAGATTTTGCAGAATTAATTGGTGCTTGGTATGATACTAATACTGCTTGGATTAATGCACAAATAATTCATAAAGAATCATTGAAAGCCCCTAGAAATATCTTTACTGAAGAAACTATTGATGAAGAAGGAAATATTATATATGATAATGATCCATCAAAGGATTTAAGAGAAGATATTAACCCAGACTTTTCTTATGAGTGGTTACCAAAACAAAATTATGATAATTTAATATTAGGAAAATATTGTAGTTGTTGTGCTCATATAGAAGGTGCTGGTCAAGGTATTATGAGGGCAAGTATGATTCTTGATTGTTGTCAAAATCTTGTTATCAGAAATAATTTAGGTCAAATCATTGCTAAATCAACTATATTTGTTAATAAAGAAAAAGGATATGCAGTTTTTAATAATGTAGAAACATCACTAAATTATAGAGATAAAATAGAACTTGGAAAGATTTATGAGGCATTTTTAAGAGGTACTAATGCTTTTGTAGTTGCATATAATGAAAATCACAAAGGCACTCCACTACACAATATTTCTATTGGAGCAAATAGAAATACAATTTTAGATTATTTAACAGATGCTAAACATCCAGTTGTTGATGTACAACAAGCATTACAATATGGATCTTATTCTCTTAGTGGAAGTGGATATAGTGGAGATTGGACAAGTAAACAAAGATTAGTGTTAAAAAGATAAGGGGGGTGTAGAATGAATAATACATATAGTAAAGAATCAAAGGTCATTATTATTCCAGATGGAACGAAACAAATAAGTGATGAAACATTTATGGATTTTAATAATCTTGAAGAAGTAATAATTCCAGATTCAGTTGAGCATATAGGAAAAGCTGCATTTAAAGGATGCAGTTCTCTAAAAAAGGTAAGATTATCAAATAACTTACATTTATTAGAGGATTTTGCTTTTAGTGAGTGTGAAAGTTTAGAAGAAATAGATATTCCAAAATCATTGCATTATTATTCTTATGGAGTATTTAGTCATTGTCCTAATTTAAAGAAAATAAATGGACATAATGAAATAGATTTTATAGATGATTTAGCATTTTTCGGTTGTAAAAGTCTAACTGATTTTCATATAGCAGATAATACAACTAGCATTGGTAAAATGGCTCTATATTGTTGTGAATCTATAAAAGAAATACACATTCCAAAAAGTGTAGAATTGATAGAATATGGTGCTTTATCACTAATGTCATCATTAGAAAAAATCACAGTAGATTCCGAAAACTCTAAATATTTTACTGAAGATGATGATACAGTTCTTTTATCAAAAGATGGAATGATAATACAATATGCAATAAATTGTGATCGTGATGAATTTATTGTTGGATACTATATTGAATCATTTGGTAATACTGTTGATGAAAATGGTAATACAATTCCTTTAGAAAGTAATGCACTAATATACAATATTGCAGATTATGCTTTTGCAGGTGCTAAAAAATTAAAGAAATTATATTTAGCATCTGAAGTTGAAGGTATAGGAGGTAAATCATTTCTTGGATGTGATAATCTAAAAGATTTAGAAATATTCCATTCAAGTTATGGAGATGCCTTATCATTGCATATTCATAAACCATTTAATGAAGAAGCAGAAATTCCATTTGAAAACATTACTATTGATGATGGAATAAAAACATTATGTGGTAAATTATCAGACTTATTTAAAAATGCTAAAACCATTACTCTACCCTCTACATTAGAGCATATAGGGGAAGATATTTTCTTAAAATCCAAATATTTAAAATATTTAAAAATACCTGAAAATATTAAAATGATTAGTCCCAATACATTTAATCCTGGAATAGAACTAGAATTTCCTACATTCGGAGTGTTAAATAGCAACTTGTTCAATATGTTGCAAACAAAAACTAGCGAGGATTATTATATTAGTCATCATGATAGAGGAAATATTAGAATATTTTCATTAAAAGATGGAACATATTATGTTAAAATTGATGATTATGATACAGTAAAAGTAAATAGAGATGAAATAATAAACCTTTCTAATAGTTCAAGTATTATGGCTGATAAACCTGATGACTTTATAATGTATATAATACATCTATTAAGTATTAATGTTGAAAGCAGTAGAATTTTAACAAGTATATGGACTGATCCAAAGTTAGAAGAACTTTTTAATAAATTTGTGAATGACTGTGATTATGTAAAGGAAATTGCAGAGAAAAAAACATCAAGAACAATTAGAGAAATATTAGACCATAGTGGTATATATGATGAATTTTTATTTACTGGAATGATAATGAGAAAGATCAGTAAAGAAGAAATGGTTAAAGTAATATCAAATTATAATGATTCAATAAATAGATTTTTTAGATTATCCCCTATTGATACTGATGATGAAGTTGTCATTAATGTTGATAGTTTGATTAGATATTGTAATCTATTAGAGAAGTATCAACGATACGATAAATTTCTTTATAATCCAGTATTTATTAATCGCTTAAGCTATCAAAATCAAGAATTATTGGTTAAATATTTTAATAAAAACATCAAACGCCTACTTATAAGTAGTAAAACTTTAGATGATAAATATGGCGAAAATCTTAATGATTTATTAAAATTATGTAATTCACTAGGTATATTTTGCAATGAAGAAAGATTAAGTCAAAGAATGAGTACCTTCCTAAACGAAAAAGTTTTTAACGAAGAAGATTCTACCCATGTTTTAGGAAATGATATACACTCTATGTTTGGCGAAATTAAACCTCGTGATGAGGTAGATTATGAATTTGTACTATTCTTTGTAGAAAATTATGAAAAACTTGTAAAATTAGAGAAACAAAAATCTGGTATTATTGCAAGAATATATAATGCTTTTAGAGATATTTCAAAGACATCTACATCACATAGAGGATCTCAAAGACATTTAAAAGTTACTATTGATAAATGTTTAGATTACTTTTTAGCAGAAAGATTTGAAGGTGTAACTGAAGAAAATAAAGATTTAGCACAATTATTACAAAAATATTATTCTGAATCTTATGCTTTAAGCATAGGAGAAATGATTACAAAACAAAGCCAAAATGCCCCTAGAAATATTTTTACTAAAATTGTATATGATGAAAATGAAGATCCAATTTATTCTTATGATAGTAGTGAAGATTTAGTAGAACATAATATAGATGATTTTTCATACGAATGGCTACCAAAACAAGATTATGATAATTTAATATTAGGAAAATATTGTAGTTGCTGTGCTCATTTACTGGGTGCAGGTGCAGGTATCATGAGAGCAAGTATGATTTTAAACAACTGTCAAAATCTTGTTATAAGAAATACAAATAATGAAATAATTGCTAAAATGACTATTTATGTAAACAAAGAAGAAGGTTATGCAGTTTTCAATACTACTGAAATAAATGCAATCTATCGTGATGCTGATAGTTTAGATAAAATATATAAGGCATTTTTAAGAGGTACTAAAGCATTTGTAGAAAGATATAATGAAAATAATGATATTCCTATAACAATTGTTTCTATTGGAGAATATAGAAATATATTAAAAGAACATTTAGGAGATATAGAAACTAAACTTTTATCTACTCCAAATTATTCTTGCTATGGTTATTATGCAGGAGATAAAAGTGTTGGTACTTATGATGGAGATTGTAAAAATAAGCAAATATTAGTGTTAAAAAAATAAAAGAAATCATTATTTGAGATTTCTTTTTGTTTCCGTTGAAAAATCTAGCACTAATTTTTCAAAATCAATTTCTTTTTTAAATCTAGTTATTTCAGGAATTAGAATATCAGCAAATGGATGATTAGGCATATTTTTTTCCATTTCTGGTATTATCCCAATTAGCATATAATCAAAACCATTATGATATGTTTTAAAGTCATCTCTTTCACGACCAGGATGATTCATTATAGTTGATTTTGATATTATTTGTTTAATTTCAGGATGTTCCAACTTATAATATGTTTCCTTTTCTATTTTTAACATAGAAAATAAATCATAAACCCAAACTTTTTGTCCCTCTTTTACCTCCAACCACGAATTAAAATCTAAATGTTCTACACCATACATAAAAAACGGAATATTCCTAGTTGAATCAGTATCTCCATGAACAATCTGATATTCTTTGTCTTCCATAGTATGTGTTAATAATTCAGCTTTATTAGCTATATTGTTAAAGGTTGTTGGCTCATAAAACATATAAATTAATGCAGAATAATAAGCATAATATAATTTTCTTAATCTAGTTAATGTCGTTTGATCAAATTCTACAATTTTTCCAGCAGCAACTGCTTTATTATATATATCTAATTTATCTTTGTCTTGAGATATATTATGGTGGAATACTGTTTCTCCACTCAATTTAATTGATCCATATAAATCTTTTCTATCTATCACTCTAACACCTGCTTTTTAATAATAACACTAATAAAATTATACCATAAAATAGGTATATTTCCTATGTAATTACTTCACTATTAATAATTATCTTTCTATTTCATCATAAAATTCATCATCAAAATCCCATAGATTTTCTATTGGATTTTTTAATTTATACAAATTACTTTCAATAGCATTTTTAAAATACCCATACTTATTATTTATTGAATTACCATCTTCATCTTTAAATTTTCTATCTAATACTCTTGGAATAATATAATGAACTATTTGTACTAAATCTTTATATGAATTACCTTCTTCCAATAATTGTTCAAATAATTTATCATAGTAAAATATTTGTGTATCATTTTCATTTATATATTTTCTATCAACTAATTCTAGTGTTAGTATATTATGTTCTTCAGGAACGAAAAAAGATGATATTTTGGTTTTATCATCTTTATCTATTTGTTTATTAGTATTTATTATATTAGTATTTATTTGTGTGTCCTTTTCCACATCTCCTAAGTCCATATCTCCCTTTTGGGTATTTGGTGTTTCATATATCAAATATTCATATTCAAATTGACCAAATTCATTTTGTTTTTTCTCTATAACTAAATAGTCATTTTGTTGTAATTCTTGCAAAATATTTCTAATTGCTTTAACACCCTCTTTGCTTATTGATACTAATCCATTTATTGAATAATCCCAATCTTCTGGTAAAGATAGCATAAAAGATAATAAACCTTTTGCTTTATATGATAAATTTTTATCTCTTAAATGGTAATTAGACATAACTGTATAATTACTATTTTTTTCTATTGTAAATTTTGCCATTATATACTCTCCTTTCATATATAAAAAAACAGACTATTAAGTCTGCTATCTATTAAAAGGTGTAACTATATTTAAACTAACTTCATAAGAAACTGTATAATTACTATGGCATATATTCGTTGTATTTCTTACATATTCTTGGTTAATGACTATGTAGTCATAATATTACTTATACTTGCAATTAAATGTTCATCGTAAGCGCTTTTCTCAAACAGAACTCGATTCGTATCCATATCTATTGCAACCATATTTCGTGCTGAAATAGCATTTACTTTAATTGGAAACAACAAAAGCAAAAACAAAAAGAACAATTTTTTCATACATTTCACCTAAAAAATTGTATGAAAAAAAGGACAACTTTAGTCCTTTAGATCAAAAATGTTTACCATGAAATCTTCTTTCTAGACAAATATATAAATATCTATTAATCGTTTGTATAATTATAGATTCCATGTATTTTTTCTAAACTTTCCGTACTTACTGGGTTAAGTACCCATTTTCCCTCTTTTTTAACGACTTTAAAGTCAATAGTATATTCTATTGTTGTAGTATTTTTTTGCATCTGCTCTAGTTTATAATTTAAAAATTTATCCTTATCATAATTTCCATTGTTATCAATAAATTCTTGACGATTATTATTTTTATATTCTTCTGTTTCTTTTTGAACTTTATACAAATCATAAACTGTTATTTTAGTTGTTACTATTGCTTCTTCACCATTGTAACTTTCTGAAGAAATTTTATAACTTAGATCTTTATATTGTTTATTCATAACCTCTTTGTACCTTTTGCTTTGCTCCTCATTTAAATTTTCTTCTTTTGTGATGTTTTCAAGCTCTGTAAGTATTTTCTCATCTCGATTATTATACTTATTCAAATATTCCTTTACGGCATCGCTTGCACTTGATTTACTACAAGCACATCCTACTACCATACTTAAAGTAATTAAAAATACAATTATTTTTTTCATACGTTCTTTCTCCTTATTTTTATTTTTAACATTTTTATATAAAATATACTTTTTTATGTTAAAATAAGGAAAAGGTGATGAAATGAAAAGAATATTAACTGGTTTAAAACCTAGCGGGGAATTAACATTAGGAAGTTTTATTGGAGGAATAAAGCAAAGTGTGGAATACCAAAATATTTACGATTCTTTTATCTTTGTTCCAGATTTGCATGCCATAACAGTTCCTCAAGATGCCAATCTTTTGCATGAACGTATTAAAAAAAATGTAGCTTTATATCTTGCTTGCGGAATTGATCCAAATAAAAATACTATATATTTACAATCAGAAAATGTTTATCATACTAATCTTTCTTGGATCCTAGAATGCCATACGTATATGGGAGAAGCAAGTCGAATGACACAATACAAAGATAAAGCAAGCAAAAAAGAAAATATCAGCGTTGGCTTATTTACCTATCCTATCTTAATGGCAGCAGATATTCTTTTATACGATGCCGATTTGGTTCCTGTAGGAATTGATCAAAAACAACACGTTGAATTAGCTCGTAATTTAGCAGAAAGATTTAACCATAAATATGGAGAAACTTTTGTTGTACCCGAATCACTTATTCCGAAAGTGGGAGCTAAAATTATGGATTTACAAAATCCTACTAAAAAAATGAGTAAATCGGATGGAGATACAAAAGGAACAATACTATTATTAGATAAAGAAGAAATCATTCGAAAAAAAATTATGTCTGCTGTTACTGATAGTGAAAATAAAGTCTATTATGATTTAGAAAACAAGCCAGGAATTTCTAATCTTTTAACCATTTACTCTAGTTTATCAAATCTTTCTATAAAAGAAACTGAAGAAAAATTTAAAGATTCTAATTATGGAAATTTAAAAAAAGAAGTTGCTGATCTGGTTACTACAACTTTATTAGAAATTCAAAAAAAATACCAAGAAATTATAAATTCTGGTATAGTTGATAGGGTTTTAGAAAACGGACATAAAATTGTTTTAAAGATTGCGAAGAAAAAATACGATAGCGTTTTAAAAAAAGTGGGACTCGGTCGTAATTAGTTTACATTGTTATAAGACATCTTAATAAAATCATAGATGTTTTTTAATTGTGTATTGTACTCTTTATTTAATGCAATAGTCATATCTTTATAAATCTTTTCAATATCAGATTGAGTTTTGTTAAACCATTCGTAATACAAATATTTTAACTTACTATAGTTTTTCTCTTTATAAAGAACATCAATTTCACATTTAACAATTTTTTTAATTTCCTCTACCTGTCGTAATGAATCTTTTTTGGAATACTTATTCCGTTTTTCATACGTTAAATCATTTTCTTTCATAGTGTAGACTACTTCCATTAAATTTAAATCATCTCCTGGTAATAATTTACTTCTACTTATAACTACCCCTTCTTTATTTAATTCTAAGGCTATTGCATTTTTAGAATCACTAAGCAACATAGCATATTCTATAGTGTTTGAAGACGATTTTAATAAAGTTTTTCCTTTAATTTGCTCTACCAATTCATTCGAAAATTTTACTTGGTATTTAAAAAAATCTTTTAAATTTTCTGTTTTCACACGAAAAACAGGAATTTTTTTTACAAATTCTATAGTGTCTTTTTCTTCCCACTCGTAAAATTCAAATAAATCTTTGTCATCTCCGAAATTTAGTAGAACGTCGTAGTAATAATACATTTTTTATGCTCCTTTCAAATGAGAATATAAGTACAATAAGACCTAAAATAAACAATAAACACTCTAACCTTTTACTAATAAAATTAACAAAAAGAGAAAAACTATACCCCATTGTTAATAGATTCGTATACAAAAGAATAAAAGTAAGACCAATGCTAGCTAAAACACTTCCTAATAAAGCTCCTAATAAATTCATTATCACCACCTATTTAATTTTATTTCTTAATTTTAAAATTTATTATATAATTAAGTAAGGTGATAAAATGAAATACGTAATTTATATATTATTAGGAATTTTACAGGGTTTTACAGAACCTTTACCTATTTCTTCAAGTGGTCATTTATTTTTATTCAAGAACATTTTTAATACAGAGATGCTAAATGATCTTAATTTTGAAATATTTGTAAATTTTGGTTCGTTTTTAGCAATTCTTTTTATATTTATTCCTGATATTATAAAATTAATCAAATCTTTTTTTCTTTTTATTTTTAAAAAAGAAAAAAGAAAAATTGTTAAAAATGATTTTAAATACTGTATGTTAATTCTTGTAGGAAGTATTCCAGTTGGAATTATGGGAGTTTTATGTAAAGATAAAATAGAAAATGCTTTAAATATTAAACTATTAGGCATAGCATTTTTAATCACAGCCATTTCTTTATTTCTTGTAAAAAATATTCAAGGTACTAAAGAAGACAAAGACATAACCTATAAAGACGCTATCATCATTGGACTTTTGCAAATGGTTGCCTTATGCCCTGGAATTAGTCGCAGTGGAATTGTATTGGTTGGTTGTTTACTTTGTAAACTAAAAAAAGAAACTGCACTAAAATACACATTTATGCTTTATTTTCCAGTAAGCGTAGCCTCTATGGGCCTAAGCGTCTTAGACTTTATAGAAAATCCAGCGAGTACTAACTTATTACCAAATTATGTAATTGGTATGATATTTGCTGGCATTGTCACCTATTTTTCTTATCAATGGCTTTCTAATTTAGTAAAAAAAGGAAAATTGTGGAAATTTTCAATTTATTGTTTAGGTTTAGCTCTATTTGTTTTTATTTATTTTAGATAATTCAAAGTAAATTATTTTAAATGTCGTTATAAACTCTTTAATTCTAGAATTTTACGGCATTTTTTATTTATATAAATCATCCCCTACGCATAATTATCAAAGTAAATATTGTCTATTCTTAATTTAGTTCTCATTATCCTCATTTACTTTCTGTATTAATATTCTATCGTATATTTGTCTTCCATTAATAAGTCCTCTATGTCTTTGCGTTGGTATGGTTCTTAACTTTTCAACCTCTGGTGTCATATCCCCAGAATGTGTATGTCCAATAATTCTAAATTGTCTTGGACTATGAAATTTAAGAAATGTTATTGGAACTCCCATAACCTTGTTATAATCAGATGGAATAGCATCATATCTAGGAACTTCTAGTGCATCATAATTATCAAACTTCGGATATGTATTTAGACCATAATCTTTTTCTAATTTTTTTATTAATGGTTTGTTATATCGTAAATTATCTTGCATAGTCATCAAACTAAGAGTTGTATGTCGCCTTTTTAAATCAATATTAGTGAACCAACAAATATTGCCCATACTACGCCATTTTTGTCCTTTTTCATCTATCCAAAATCTCGTTTCTCTTGGTTCTAAATCTTTTGGTACCTTAAACGCCATATCTCCAGCATTTTTGCCTAACTACATAATTTCGTCTCTAACAAGTGGAAATGTTTCCTTTGTAGTAGCATCATTCTCATTACCAATTATTATAAATTGCTTTTTTGCTTCTATTAACCACGAAAGAAATTCTCTAAATAATGAAAATGGTGGATTTGTTATTATAATGTCTGATTCATTTCTTAATTTTTTTACTTCATCAGATCTAAAATCGCCATCGCCTTCAAGATAATCCCATTCCAAATCATATATATCAATTCTTCCAGATTTATTTGTGTCTCTATCTAAAGTAAATAGTTTTCCATGGGAATTGGTTTTGGTTTTATCATATTTTGAACTTTCCTGCTCAAATAATGATAATTGTTCAAATACTGCAGTTTTTTTATCGTTAGCATAACTTGTACTTATTAATTTTTTTAAACCAAGTAATAAAAAGTTTTGAGCAAAATATCTTGTAAAATTACTCCATTCTGGGTCATCACAAGGTAGTAAAACTGTCTTATTTCTAAAAACCTCTGGATTATATTCCAAATAAGCATTCATTTCTCTTTCTATATCTGAATATTCTGTATAAAATTCATCATCTTTTTCTTTTTTTGCCCTTTTTAAGCTTTCATTATTTGCCATAATTTACCACCCAAACTATGTATACAAGTATATCATAAAGTCTAAAAATTTTGATATATATAATAAAAGATAGATAAAAAAAATAAAGTATTTCACTTTAATTTTTATCTTTATTTTCTAATTCATCTACATTTACATTATGAATAGAATGAAAACGCTTGGTTATTTTATCAGTAGTAATATTAATTTCTTTTACATCTCTAGTAACAGTATCAATGCTTCGCGATAATTTATCCCAACGTTCTTTATAATGAGAAAATTCAAAAGACAATTTATTTAATTCTTCATGAATGACTTTTGCATACTTGTCTCTTTCTATATTTTTTAAAATCATATTTATTGTAGTAAGTGTACTCATTAATGTAGTTGGACTTGTTATCCAAACCTTCTTATTATAAGCCTCCTTAATTAAATCTGAATGATAGGCATTGATTTCTGCAAAGATGGCTTCCGCAGGCAAAAAAAGAATTGCTTCACCTGCAGTTTCCCCTGGTACAATATATTTGCTACTAATTGTATCAATGTGTTTTCTTATATCCACTTTAAATTGTTTCATTGCAATTTCTCTAGCTTCTTTTGACAAAGTTTTATCTGTCATTCTTTGATAATTCTCTAAAGGAAACTTTGAATCTATACAAATTGTTCCTAAAGGACTTGGTGCATAAAGTATAGCATCCGCTATAAAACCATTACTTAATTTATGTTGTGTCTCGTAGATTCCTATAGAATGTTCTCCAAAAACACTTGTTAAAATATAATTTAAATTTACTTCTCCAAATATTCCCCTAGTTTTTTTGTCCGTTAATACGCTTTGTAAAGAAACAATTTCTGTAGACAACCCATCAATTTTTTTCTGAGCTTCGTCAATTTTGGTAAGTCTCTCTAAAATGTTAGTAAAAGTTTTATTAGACTTTTGAAAATTGTCATCTAGTCTTTCATTTACTTTTTCATTCATACGTTCTATTTTTTGTTGCATAAGTTCACTTAAATGTTCAAAGTCTTTTCGCAAATCATTAGAAAATCCAAATTTAAACTCTCCAATTTCTTTTGTTATATTTGTTTCAAATCGTCCCAATCTTTCTAGTGTATTGTCTTCTTTTCCTTTTAAAAGTAAAAGAACTAATAATAAAACAATCAACAATAATATTCCTAACACTACATACTCCATATACTTCTCACTAATCCAATCCAAATTTTTTATTAATAATTTTACTCAAAACAAATGCAATCAACAATAAAATAGCAACCTTTAAAAAAGCAATAGGATGAGAGAAACTCTGCACTAAACTTGTTCCAACAAATCCCCAAAACAAAACCAAAAATATTTTTCCAATACACAAAGCTATAAAAAACTTTTTAAAAGGCATCTTTGAAAGCCCCGCTGCAATATTTACCAAAAAAGCAGGAGTAAATGGAACCGCAATAATAGTAGTTAATTGTTCAAATTTTACCTTATTGACGACCATCATAATTTTTTGAAATCTTTTTTTATCTTTTGTTTTTTTATCAAACCAGTTTTTTATTTTTTTACGAAATAAGAAAAAAGACAACATACAACCCAAAACTGTAAAAATCCATGAAAGAAAAAAACCTATAATACTTCCAAAAACCAAAAAGTTAATTGTAATAAACACAAACAATGGAAGAATTGGCAAAATAGATTCTATTACAATAAAAAAACAGCCAAGAATTGGTCCATATATGCCAATATGTAATAAAAACTCATTAATCAATTTATCCATATTTCCAATTATCTCCATAGCACATCACTTTTATTATTATACCACAGGAAAAAGAATTTATAGCTTTGAAAAGTAAACACCAAATTAATTTTGCCTTTCTAAATATTTAATTCGCTTTCTTTTTAACTCTTCCTTTTTTGCAATAGACTCTTCTTGAAGAGGCATTTTATCAATCAAAGCATGATTTAATAACCACAAATCATCCAAAATTCTTGCAATTTCAATTTCTTTAACTAAATCTGAATCTCTAATTTCAATACAAACCATTGCATTACAATAAATAAACAAGTTGTTTGATTTGTATTCATAATAAGGATTATTTTTTAGATTGGAATTAATAAAATAACGAATAATAGTACAAATTAGCCATAAATCGCTTTGATCTATTCTTTTGTCTACTTTCATATAATAATAGCTTAATTGCTTTTTAATACAAAAAGAATCATCACGTAAACTATTTAAATTATATTGTATAGAACTTCGTTTATGATCTGAAGAACGCAAAACCAGCTTCTCGATCATGTGTTTTTCAATTGGCAAAATAGCGTATTCATAGAAATCATGCATTTTGATAGACTTTATTGTTTGCTCTAACTTAGACATTTCATCAAGAGAATTTTGGGAAAAAAATATATTTAATTTTTCCTCTTCATTATTTTGCAATTTTAAGCCTGTATATTCTACTCCATTCTTTGTTTTTTTAAATGTATCCGAACAAATAAAAGTTAATTGCTTATTCTGCAAAAAGTGAAAAAAAATAGCTTCGTAAATTTCTTTAGTTGTTTCTTTATACTTTTTCTTAAGAAACTTTTGTTTTATTCCATTTGAAGTGACTATAAAAAAACGATAATAAAGATAATTCTGTTGAATCAATTTATTTCCAGAATGTTTTCCTACAAGTACAATCATTTCTTTTTTTAACAAAATAAAAACCTCCTATTGTATAATGTATTTTTATTTTATACTATTTTTATCTATACGTCAATTTAGGAGATTTTAAATTAATTTGGCAAAGTTTCACTATTTTTCATTACTTGAGTAACATCATACCCGTAAAATTCTAAAATACTTACTACTTTACGACTATGAATTCCTTTTAAACACATAATATAATATTTTTTTTCCTTATTTAATATCTCTTTGTAATGCAATAACAATTTTTCATAAGGTATATTTACACTTCCTGGATAAGGATTTTGTTTATAACTAATTTCATCCGATACATCAATTAAAGTTCCCATATCTTTGTTATAAACATTCAAATCTATTCTTTTCATTTGCTTCACCACTATATTATATGAAAGAAAATAAAAAAAACAGAGGATGAAAAACCCGTTTGCTAAATTAAATAAAAAAAAACAAACATTTTGGTTTGCTTTTTTTTATTTTTTTAATCGTCATCCCCAAAAAAATCATCAAAAAATTCATCATCGGTAATAATTGCATCATCTACAATTACACTATCTACATCAATATTAATTTTGGGTTGATCTGGAAGTTTATCTTTTTTTTCTTTTTTGGGTTGCCTTTTTATAGATGTTTTCTCAGTATTTATTTCCTCTACCTTTGGAATAGCAGAGTTTTGTTTTCTTACTTCTTCTTTTTGCGTATTTTCCATTACTTCTTTTTTAGGTAATGATTCCATTTCTTTCTTCTGTCTTGCTTCTTCTTCGTCTAATTCTTTTAGTTTTTTATCAATATCTGCAATCATACGGTCAATTTCTTCATTAGACGTAGGAGCATTTTTTAAAAAAGGATTTGGAAGTCCCATTCCAGGAAAAGCATTCATAGTAGGCATTCCACTTGGTTCTATAAAATTAGGCATTCCCATGGCTAAATTTTCTTTATTTTTATCTAAATTTTCAAGCATTGCTTTTCTTTTTTCTTCTGAAACGTATTTTTTAATATCAAACAAAGCTATTGCCATTTCTTTTCTAGTAGGCAATTCGGCTTTCTGACGATTAATTCCCCAGTCCATTTTAAAATCTGGTTCTAACTTAGTTTTAAATGGATATTTTCTCAAGCGCATAATTATAGCTTCAAATAATTTTAATTTCTGCAAATCTGTCACTGTAACTAATGGAGTGGATGCAGTTTTATCTTTTTCTTTAGATTTCACATCTCCACACATTTTACTAATTTCTTCTAAAGCAGCCATTTCGGTACTGATCAAATACACCCAATTACCACAATTTCCTTTTATTACTTCCGCTACTTCTTTTCCATATACATCATTTAATTGAGCAAAATTTTGAATAATAAAAGTAAATCTAATATCACGACTTCGAGCTGCTGAAACCATACTATCGACATCCTTTAAAGGAGGCATATTAGCAAATTCATCTAAAATAAAATTAGTACGAAAAGGAAGTTTTCCACCAGTTTCTTTTGCTACGTCTATTAAAGTTTCATAGCATTGTTTAATAAAAATAGTAAGTAAACTATGATAAGTCGTTTTTTCATCATGAATAATCATAAATACTGCTGTTTTTTCTTTCCCAATATCGCGCATATTGAAATCACTATGAGAAAGCATTTCACTTAATTTTTCACGGGAAGCAAAAATACGTATTTTTTGTCTAAAAGTAGAAGTAATACCACCTTGCGTATCTTTCGGAGCATTAATGGTATTTGAAGCAAATATGTATGGACTAGAAGCCTCTCCTTTTAGCAAAAAATATTCCTTAATATAAGTACTTGTAGCAAATCTCTCTTCCCCAATACTGCTCATAAAATTGATAGAATTTAAATTAATTTCCTCTTCTTTGGCATCCATAAATAATCCGAGTGCAAGGCCAGAAAAATAATCCGCTGCACTATTTTCCCAAAATGGTTCACTTTTATTATTTGGATCGCGAATAATATTTAAACCAACGTCATCCAAAAGCTCAGTAGATTTATCTATATTTCCATCTTTATAGTAACGATAAGGCAAAGTTAAAGGATTCCAAGCATTTCCTCTTTGTGGGTCTCTAAAATTCAAAACAATAATTTTATATCCCTGTTTTTTTAAATAATCCGCACTATATTCATAAATCTCACCTTTAGGATCCGTAATAATCATACTTTCACCCTTTTTAGCAAGTAAATTTACCATTGGTTTTACCAAACATTCGGTTTTACCAGATCCAGTAGACCCAATAACCAAATTGTGATATTCTCCATTATCAACCCATATATCCTTACCATTATTGATAAGAGGCATCCCAGCAGCACTAACTTTACGAGCGGTTGGAAGAACATGTTCAATATTTTTATCTTCTTTAATTTCTTTATCTCTACTCCATCTAGAGTATCCCTTCTCTTCTTTTTCTTTTATGTTAAGACCAAATCCATGTTTTTCACGATCAAAAATATAAGAGGATACAGATGTAAAAATAATAATAAGAGCAATAAAAAACATTAGCATGGTAAGAACTAAATTATCCCCTACGAAGGCTGGAAAAGGATTCAAGCCATAAAATTCACCATCATTAAAAAAGGAAGTAAAATTAAGTACTGCTATAGCACACAAGTACAATAAAAATATACAAAATATGATAAACATTGTAAAATCTTTTGGGGTTACTCTAAATTTCATAATACATTCCTCCAACTTATATGTAAAATAATTTGTTTTTAAATTTCCATTTTATTTTACTATATAATTTATTTTTTCGCAATTGAATTATTTTCATAAATGGCTTAAATTAAAATTAGTTATTTTTTACAATATTTACCATTTTGTTATTATTTATTTGATATATATATGTAGAAGATTTTCCAACTTCACTAAAATACCCCTTTAAAAGAATAAAATAATCATTTTTATTATTAAAAATATTAATTATTCCTTTGGCTTGGTATATAGGAACTTCAATACTGTCCTTCGTATTGTAAATGTCTATATGTAAAACGGAAGTTTTTTTATTTACAACTGAAATAACAATAGAAAATAATTTCTCATCATTCGAAACATCACTGGCGTTAGAAGCAAATAGAATTTTTTCCTTTTTTCCATCTTTATTAAAATCGTGTTCTACTACTTCATTTTGTTCTAAAAAAGAATAGCCTGCAACTCCATTTTCAGCTAAATATTTTTCTAATATTAAAATTTCTTCATCATTCATTTCACGCTTATCAAAATTAATAACGTTCAAATCTATTTCTTCACTTCCAGCAATATAATTATCAGAAATATTTATCCAGTTATTGTTTTGATCAAAAAAATTCCATTTGCTAATATACTTTAATTTAAAAATACCAAGATTTTCTCCATATTGAAATACTTGAAAATCACTTTTAGCATTGTTTATGACAAGGCTTTTATCTATATTTTTACATCCTTTTTTATTGCATTGATAACTAGAAACATTTGACAATAATAAATAGCCTTGTTTTTGAACTTTATTCACTATATAAACAACCATTACTCCCAATACAATTAAAACAAGTATAACCCAAAAAGAAGGAACTTTCACAATTTTTTTTAAGCTTTCCATAGTATTCTCCTTAATATCTATAAACAACTATTTGATCCAAATCATTTACATTATAGGAATTAACACTTCCTGAAGCTGGATCATATACAGTAAAGTTCTGACCAACAATCTGTTTTAAAACCACGTAATGACCTCTTGGATGAGCATCATTTTTAAAATGTAGTAAAATACTCGTACGATCACTCATATTGTCTTGAACTTTATCTAATTTTTCTACCGCATTCCCTGAAAATTTTTCAGATTTAACAAAATTAAAGGAAGGAGCAAAAAAGCGAATGGCATTATTATTCCAATAAATATTTGCACCATCAAAACCTCCAGTTGCGTTCATTTTTTCAACCAACATTCCAGGATTAAAATTTGCCACATTATTTATAATAGTTCCAGAACAAGACATAGCAATAGCAACGGAAGTAACAGCACAGCCAGAACGACTCATAGTAGTAGAAGAAGTTCCAAGTTTAATACTTCCCCATCTTGGATCTCCCTGTTTATAAATGGTACAATTACCAGAACCTGGTTCTCCTATTCCAGAAGATGGTGTACAAACATCAGCATCCAAACCAAATATTTTTTTTCGACTACTTATCATGGATTGTAATTGATAAACCAAATAAGCGTATTTATCTTCTTCAGTAGTGGGAACACAATCGTCTCCACCAGCAACTGTACAAGTTTTTCCAGACGCACAAGCATCCTTTACTCGTTCTGGTATATTATCATCATAAATAGCACTTGCATATACGCAACCACCTATCTTCCAATCGCCAGGATTATACCAATAATCACCTAAATAAGCATATTCACCCATAAAATCCGTTATAGAGCTAAACTTTGATGCAAAACTTAAGAATCCTGCAACACCTTCTGCTAGACTATTATAAGATTTACATGCTGACAAACCACCTGTATTTGTACAGCCTAGACCCCAATAATTATTCCTTGATGCACCCGGTGAATATCCTTCCACATCGGCTCTTACAAAAACCAATTCGGGATTGATGCCATTGGAAGAAGCCATATCGTAAATCATTTCAGCATTATCACCAAGAATTTTAGCCCCCCCTCCATGACTATTTCCATAATTCTTAGCAAGACGAATAAAAACTTCTCTAGGTAATTTTGTGTTGTGTAACGAAATGGGACTACAATTTAAATTGGGTTCTTCACTAAAAGCAGTGTAAATTGTATAATACTCAATATCTCTTCCAAAATAATACTCAAGTGTACGATAAAGCTCAAATTGTGTATCTATTTGTTCCAATAAATATTTTGAACCATATATACTCATGGCAGTTAATTTTAAAGTAAATGGTAACCATGACTTAGGAATATCTTTCCCTTTTGCTTTTTCAATTTCTTCTACCCAATCCATAGGAATAACTTGTTGCTCTTCTTCATTTTCATGTACCATATGATAAAAATATTTAGAATTTGCAGATATATATTCATCTTTTACTTTTTCTTTGTAACTAAATGCAGAATACAAAGCGGAAATAATTTTACGATCTTTTCCAATTATCATTCCTTTAGTACTTCGTACCGCATCGTTAATTTCACTATATTTTTCTTCATCACCAGTTAACTCTGTAAAACTAGAAGCTTGTTCATCATATTCTTTTAATACAATACAATTTGTTGCCATATTAGCAATTAAACGACTTCTCGCTACAATAGACATCATTTCATAAACCACTTGGTTTTCCACATCTCCAGCGTTGTAATTATCTGTCCAGACGATTCCTGCAATATAGGTGTCATAATCGTATTCTTTGTATTCAAAACGTTCTGTATCAGAAATAGTAACCAAATATGGATCTGTAATGGGCTTATAATCTAAATCGTTTTTATACTTTTGTGTATAACTTTCTTTTTCCCAAACTAAAATCACTTTATCACATGGTGTTTCATAATAGTCTGGATTGATATTTCCTATCCCAAAAAAATCAAATTTAATCACTATTAAAATGAAAACAAATAAAAGAATACCTCCTAAAATAATCCAAAATATAGGACTTGTAACAATAGTAATAAAACCCTTTACTAACAATCTTTTTGTTGCTTCTTTTATTGCCAAAGATGCTGGATTTACTCCATTATTTTCTAAATCAGAAGAAGCCGATTCTTCAATCGGCTCATGATTTGTATTTTGTTCTTGTAATTCTTCTTCATTGAAATCCATACAATTCACCTACTTAATTTGTTATAGACCTCCACCTGATCCAAAAGAATCTAATTCTTCTTGTGTAACTATAACATTAATACGCATTCTTCTATTACCACAAATAAATAGTGCTTCCCCTTGATTGTAATACTTGATGCTTTCTATTTCTGCATCATTTAAATCTATTAATTTTGATAAATCCTCTGTAGCTTGTTTACGGAGACCCATAATCAAATAATAAGAGGCATTATCAAAAATAGCTTTTCCATGAACCAAAACATTTGGTGCCGCAAAGTCAGTTGGCTGTTGAGTAATAATAATGGTTCCAGTGTTGTATTTACGACTACGTCTTTGAATTTGGGCTAAGAATTCAGCACCTAATTCATTACGAGTTGATAACAGTACATGTGCTTCATCCACACACATTACAGTATCCAATTCTTTGTCCAAACATAAACCCCAAGCGTATTTTAAAATATTAAAGAATAAAGCATTTTTAATATTTTCATCACTATTCATAAGCTCACGAATATTAAATACAATAAAATCACTTTCAATGTGTAAAGTTGTATGCCCAGTGAAATAATATTTTAATTCTTTTACAAGTGGTCTTACCTTTAATTCTAAACGCTCCATAACATCTTTTTCATGTGTTTTATCTGGCATGGACAAAAGTCTACCTTTAATAGTCGCATATACATCATCAAACGTTGGATAATCTTCACTATTTAGTTTAGTATAATCTGTATCGTAATCAATTTTATAACGTTTATAAGTATCTTGAACAACTTCACTAAACATCGTTAATACATCTTCTTCAATTGAAGGAGAATAATATTTCATAAATGCTTTTAGTTGTTGTAATGTTCGAGTAAGAACAGTGTAACCTAATCCTTGTTCTATTTCTTCTTCATCAGCATCGACAACAATTTCTAAGGGATTGATCATACCAAACTCCCCACCTTTTCCAAGGTCTAAAAAATCTCCACCAATGCTTCTAGTCATTTCAGCAAGTTCTCCTTCTGGATCAATACAAACAACTTTGTACCCATTTCTTAAATGACCTCGAATTAATAGCTTTGCTGCTGTAGACTTACCACTACCGCTTGTTCCTAAAATAATCATATTGGCATTGTTACGATTGTTTTCTTTTTTTATCTTATACAAAAATTGATTAAATAAAACAACACCACCAGAGAAATCCACACCAAATAAAATACTATTTCCAGGGTCTTTTACGCTATCAAAAATAAAAGGATACATAGCAGCAACAGTCACAGATGGAATTGGTGTTCCTACTCGATTTTCTACATCTTGTTTTGGAAAAATAGGCAAAATTGATTTCAGCACTTTTTCTTGTTCAAACATCAATGGTATTCCACGCATTCCCATACCTTCCAAAAAGTTACGAACTTGCATTTTCTTCATTTCCAATTCTTCTTTATTATTTGCAGAAATAAATAAATGCATTTGAAAATCAAAAATTCTTGCTTGAGTTGCTGCAAGCATTTGAATGAATTGTTCTAAAGATTCGTAATCTTGACGTATTCTTTCTTGAAAAGTTTTATCATTTTCTGTTTGATATCTTTGTTTTAAATCCGCTATTTCTTTATTTAGCATTCTTTGTAATGTAGAAAAAGCAATTGGAATATGTTTAATAGCAACTTTTACACCTGATATATTTGTAATATTTGCTAAGTAACCTTCTGCAATATATTTTGGAAAAGTAACTATAGTTAAAATGGTACAATACCTTCCACTGATTACCATTTCTGTAGGTTTAAATTCAATCCCCTTTGGGGCTAATTGAGCTTTTATATTCATTCTGGCATCACCGTTCCTAACGTAGTAGCTTGTCCTCCATTGAAGAAATTATCAATTAGCATTCTTAAGTCATTATTAGAAACTTGAGAAGAATTAAGCTTGCATGTTGATAAATTATTAATTAAATTATGAATACGTTTTTGAACAATTTCCAATTTTTTCTCTTTAAACAATATAAAATACTCGGTATCCACCACATTGTATTCTTGACTCATAAACATATTAGCTTTATTGATATCTTGCATAATTAGTTTTCTTATAGCAGAACTATTTGAATTGTTATATAAAACTTGCAAGTGTGATAAATGAACATTTATATCTACTGGGCGATCAGCGACAATCAGCCAAAATTCATAATCCATTGTATTATAAAAATTTCTTAAATTATAAATAACATTGTTTTGTGTGTCTTGATCCAAAATAAAAATGTTTTTAGGAGCAACTTTTACACCTGTAACGTATTCTCCTGAATCCAATTGAATCATTCCATTCATAATTTGCTTAATTGGCACCCAATCCTCTGTAAATTTACTTGTTACTTTACTCTTTGCCATCGTTGATACACCAGCCTTTCCAATACAATCTTTTTCTACCAAATACAAATAGAAATATATTTGTCAATAATTGTAACACATTATGATAATTTGGAACAGGCATAACTAAAAATGCAGACAACAAGGCTGGCGATAAAATTAATAGTAAAGTACCCATTTCCACTTTATTATTAAATAGAAACAATAAAGATAATGTTACAGTACACCCTACCCCAAAGATAATTAAATCAATGGGTGTAAAAAACCCCAAGATTAACATTGATTTTTTTGAATTTGCTGGTATTAAATAATTATGATTCATCCCTTTTCATCCTCCTTTTATATTTTATATTTTATCTTTTTTCAGGAAAATTTCCTAAATAAGAAATTAAAATTTGATTCCTTCTAGCAATTTCATCTTTCAAAATATCTATTTTCTCAATTGTCCAATCTTTTTTTACAAAATTATACAAGTTTTTAAATACTACTAAATGAGCATTTTTAAGAATAATTGCATTTAGCAGTACAACATGCTTTTGAATATCTTGTATATCTACAAGTTTCAATATTTGATTTTTAACATAATGAAGAATTTTTTCATATTCTTCATCCAATCTTCTAATTTCATTTTTTATCTTCTTTTTTTCATTTTCATTCTCTTCATGGACCATTAGTTTTAATTTTACTTTCTTAAAATCATTTAGAGATTTTAAACTCATACTTAAATCTCCAAATATTTCTGGAAATTCATAAAATATATCTTGTTGAGAAAAAACATTTAATAAATCTTCAATAATATTTATTTCATGAATGGCTTCTTCATAGGCTTTTTTTTCATTTCTATAATCGGAGCTGTTATTTGTCGTCCAATCTATGATTTTATCCCAAAATTTCATAATCCTACCTAACTTTTATTTTTTGATTCTTCTTGATATTTTTTAGCTACTTCCGAATCTATAGTTCTTGAAGCACTTTTAATTGCTTCGTTACATGTTTTATCAAACATGTTTCGTATATTATCAGAACTAATAAAATCATATATTTGTTGTTCACTATTATTAACGGCTTGTTTTATAAAATTATTTAAAGAAGCATTAATAGTTGCATTCGTTGTATCTGCATAATCTGCAATGGCTTTAGCGTTTTGAAATGATTTTGTTCTAAAATCCGTAATTAGACTTTGTAATTGAGCATCATAAGCGGAATCAAAGTCTTCGGATTTAATTTTAGCATTTGGATTTGCACTTGCTAAGTTATAACCAGCCAAAATATCTTTCTTCATAGCTTCTTTCATATCAAACTCTGCTTTTGCCATTTTAGTTAACATACTTCCAGTTACACTTGCTCCAGCACTTGTTTTACCAGTAGATTTCATAATTTCCATTTCGTTTAATAAATCCGCATAATTATTAAAACCTGCTCCAGGGGCTGTAACACCTTCTACATCAAATCGGGTTCGACTCGTAAGTTTATTTTTATCTCTAGATAATATGGCATCTAAACGATCATTTATAGCTTTTCTAGCGTCTTTTACTTCATTAACTTTTGTTTGTTCTTTCTTCAGAATCTCTAAACCAGCTCGCATCCCAGAAAATTGAGAGAATTTTCTTGCAAAATCTTGAACATGTCCTATAGTAACGTCGGCTATGTTATTTCCATAATTCGCACGATACGCTTCTCTTTCATCTCTAGATTGTAATGAAGCTGCTGCTCCTTGCGATGCAGCTTTTTTAACATCGGCATATGTTTTAGCAGAAAAACCAGCCTTTGCACTTCGAGCAGCTCCACTAATAAATCCTCCCATCGTACTAATTGGTGTCTTAATTCCTTCTTTAAGAGTATTAAGTTTTCCATTAGCTCCAATTGTTTTTAAAGCACCATGGGTTAAATTGTTAACGCCCGTTTTTATACCACCACCAAGCATAGAAGCAATGCCAAACGCACCATTGGCTACCAATTTATTGCGAATACCCAATTTAATTTTTCCAGAATCAATTCCTAATGTATCACTCAATAACTTTGGAGCTTGTTTGGCAAAAGCAAATAAGCCAAGTATAACGATTGCATTTCCTAATAATCCTATATTACTGTTAACTAAATAAACTTCACCTTTTACAATAGCTGAGATAATAAAAACAATCAAATACATAATAAACAATCGAATAAAAACTTCCATAAAAGCATAGATTATTCCTTTTAACCAATTATCAAAAACAGATTTTTTCTCTGGAATAATACGCATCAATATAGGAATGGGGGCAATAATCTGGTAAAAAGCAAGTTTTACCACCCGAATTCCTAAATCTAAACAAAAAGATAGTAAAACATAGGCTAAAAAAGCTCCACAGATGGTTCCTATAATTGGAATATAATCTACTTCTCCTTTATGAACTGGTTCAGCAAAATCAGTTATTTTTAAAAAACCTTCTGATGCACCATTAGCTACACCTATTTTAAATTCATCCCATGTTAAAGAAGAAAGCCCCTCCATAGGTGAATTATCTGGGTTTAAAAAAGCATTTAACACACTTAAAGCTGCAACATTACCGTATCCAGATACCATTCCTATTTGATTTTCAGTAGTATTGTTTGAAGAATATTTCTTAACTTCATCTGTTCCTAAAATCAATGTATCAATAATATGATCATTAATTACTGCTTCTTGAATTTGAAAAATATAAGAAAATAGTAAAGGTACTATTCCAATTAAAACTAAAGAAATAACTGAATTGGTAGCAATTTTACCAATATTTTTGTTGAAATCATCTGGATTTATCATTGTTTTTAAGAGCGAATAAGCCAAATAAAACAACATCATAACACCAATAATAACATAAAAACGATTCACTATAGCTTGATAAGTTTCTTGCGGTATTATTCTTACTCCTGCAAGAGCTTCAAAAATTGCAAACAATTTACTAACAATCCAATAGACCAAACCGTCTAAAAATAAAAATATACCACTCAAGCCATATTTTCCAACATCAAAAATATTGACAACTTTAAATTTTTCTAAAATAAGAGGAGCAACAGGAACTAGTAAATCCAAAAATAACATAAAAATTCTCCTTTCTAGCCAAGAGCACAAACTCCAAATTCAATTCCAGCTATTTTTAATAAAAATTCTATTACAGTCGGCAATAAAAATATAAATATGCCAATAATTAACCTTTTAATTAGTTTATTGCCCGCTTTTTTCAAATCATCTTGATTTTGAGAGGCTAAAGCCTTTATAAAATCCATAATAGCAAATCCTGCAATTAAAATAGGAATTAAAAATTTAATAATATTAAATATTTGGTCTAAAATTTTACCAAATTTGCCACTAAAAATCGAATCACATTTTAAATTATCTTGCACAGGATTCTCTGTAGTTGAATTGTCTTTTTCTATAAGAGTTAAAATTCCGCTTTCAGCGTCGTCTCGATAAGAAATCATTTGTGTTGCTGTATCAGTACTATCCGCAGCAGCCACTTCTATTTTATTAAAATACACAATATGTCGAAAGCATTCTTTATGATTACTAAAATAGTCTTTTGCGTTAAAAATAACAGACTTCCCCCAATTTGAAATATCAATTCTTTTATTATTATCCGATACAACTTTACAATGAGCTGAATTATCGGAATAAAAACATGTCATGGATACATCCTCTGTTATTTGTTTTCCATACAATGTATATGTATAGTTTCCTTTATAATCACAAGATAAATCTGCTTTTGCTTCCACATTTTTATACCCTATGCAAAAAAGGAAACCAATCAAAATAAATATTTTTCTCATTATTTACACCTACTTATCAGTTACATATTAAATGATTATATCATAATACCAATTTAAATGAAATGAATTAATCTTTTGATATCTTACATTTACTAGGACTAGATATACAAGTTTGACAATCCTTAAAAGAAATTCCTTTTTTATTTACTAAACTAAAAGCAAAATCAATGATGGTAGGAATTAAAAATATGATAACTCCTGCTATAATTCTTGTTATTAAAGATTTTGTTGATTTAGCAATCGCCTCTGTATCAGAAGAAGTCATTGCTTTTACAAAATCAATTGTCCCTAAAGCAATTAATAGTAAAGGTATTAGTAGTTTAACCACCCATAACATATAACCTATAAAACGAAAAACTTTTTTGGCATCATTATTTTTACAAATAGGAGCAAAATTTCCTTCTATAATTTCATTTGTTTTTTTACAGTCAATATTGGCATTATTAGGATAATTACATTCACCTGAACAAAAATACTCTATTGACTCATAATCGTCTCCACATATAAAGTTATTTTGGGTTGGATCGTAATTATTGTGTGTTCCTATATATTGAAAGTAATCATAATTTGCATACATAAATTTCTGAGTTCTAGTATTATAAAATATATCACCACAACTAGAAGATAAATAAGTAGACAAATCAGCATATTTATATTTTCCATTTGGATAATATATAATATAAGTTCCTTTTTCTTTTTTAATCGTCAATTTACCACTAGGTCCTGTATAAACACATTCCCAAATTTCCTCTTCAGTTGATGTTTGTGATCCATTGCATTTTCCTTCACATGTACTTTTTGATGTATCTAAATTATAATAATATTTATCTCGCTCATCTGGATTTGGTTCATTGCTAAAATTAATCACTTTTCCTGTTGCTCTTTCTTTTACAATATATACAGGACAATCAAAATTCCCTTCATCATACATAAAATGATATTTGTGTAAATTTTCATTACTTGCTTCTTGAAACAAATCAAAATCTCCTACTCCAAATTCAATATTACCATTCTCATCTAAAGAAGCACGGTCAATAATAATATAATCTCCACTATAATAAGAACAATATAATTTAAGTGTGTTATCATTTGGAGTTTCACTTTCTATAATCTCTACTCCATGAATAGTTTTTTTTGCAAAAGTATTCGAACAAAATAAAAGCATAGAAATCAATAGTAAAACAATATAGCTAATTTTTTTCATAATCTCTCTCCAATATTTCTTATTAACATTATAACAATTTATAAGCAAAATAAAAAGGCAAAATTTTAATTTTACCTTATTACATATGGATTTTCTCTTGTTCCATTTCCACTTTTGTATAAAATTCCATTTTTAAGAGCAATAACAAACCTTAAATCCGCACTGTAAGAAGTATTATCGGAATCAATTTCTCCATAGGTACTAATGCTAAAAGCAGAATAAGTATTGACCATATTTCCAGTCATTGTCCACCATCTTGAATCTTCATTTACAAAATAATTATAATTTTGACACTCTTTACTAATTGAGGTTTGACACATGGCATCTAAACTAGCATTCATATAATCATAAAGAGGTAACAAACCAATTTCTTGATTTTGTATCTTTTCATTACATTCCAATCTTCCACTTTTATCAGTACTATCGTTCAATCTTTTTCCAACACATAAATCAAATTTTGTTAAATATTCTTCGTATTTTTTATATTTTGTATCATAAACTTTTTTTGAAAAAATAAGTACTCTACTTAAATTAAAATTATTTATTCCGTAATTAGAGTTTGCCTCTGTATTGTAACGATCATCCCATACACTATAAAGATCATTGTCTTCTGTTTCTGTTAATATTATTTGAATTGTATTGTTATTATCTATTTTTACAATTCGCCATATTTCATCAGCAATACTAACGTAATTATTCGGATTTTGTCCACGAAAAACAAGCTCATTATTCATTTCATAGAGACCCTCACCAGTTTGAGAGATTTTATTATTTTCTTTAATTTTATCTACAAATTTTTCAGTTTTAAATTCTTTACATGTCAAATATGCTTGATAGCTATAATCGTTATTTACAAAATCAACCATAATATTAGCAGTACAGGAAGAATCTTTCACATATTTTTTTAACTCTTTTATATATTTTTGTTCTATTAGAGTAGAACTATTTACAACAATTGTTGGATTATTAGCATTTGGCAAATAATTCGGATTTTCACTCAAATATCTATAAGTAGCCGTCTCTAAAATTTCCTCTAAATTTTCATAGGAAATTTTAATACCTACAAATTTTACTGCTACAGAAATAGAAATAATAATTAATAGCATAACCAAAGCAATACTTCCAAATAAAGTAGCTTTTTGCTTATTACTGTTTATCCATCCCTTTATTTTTTCTATCATATGCTATCACCTTAAAAAAATCATAACATAGGAGCAAAAAAAAAGCAATTTACATCGCTTATTTATTTTCCTTATTCCAAAGTGTATCTGCTTCATTGCACTTTGAAGGACTTACAATACACTTTTGACATACAGCATAATCTTTTTTAGCTGTTTCATTAAAACCACCTATTAATGTCATAACATAAGATATAATAGTAGGAAGTAAGAAAATAATAATTCCAGCAATAGCTCTTCTAATTAAAGAACTAGTTGCTTTTTTAATTTCATCCTCTTTACTAGCAATAACAGCCTTTCCTAAATCAATCATACCAAAAACAATTAATAAAATTGGAATTGCAATTTTAAACACTAATAATACATACCCTACAATTTGCCAAATGTTTGCTGTTTTGCTACAAAAATTTATATCCGTAAGCATTGTTAAAAATAAATCCATATACATACCTCTCTCTCAATCTATAACCTAATTCTAAACACAATTTTTAATATTGTCAAGTTTTAGAAATCAAAAATGTCAATCTTTGACAATTAAAATTATCAAACCTTTTGTTTTTTATAATTTTCTATGAAAATTTACTTGAAAATACTAAACAATTTATTATTTTTTGTCTCTTCTCCAACTGTTTCTTCAAAACGAGCAAAACCCAACTTTATTAAAAATTCTTCTATCACTTTTTGATTATCCAATTTATCATCTAAGTTAGGAATATTAAAGAAAACTTTACTTTTAGATTCGTATTCAAAATCTTTAACATCTCTAGGATTTAAAATGCTTCGATTTAAAACAATCTTTTTATCACATAATTTTTCAAAAGTACGTTTATCTTTACGAATTAATTTATTTAATTTAATTAAACCTGGTTCAATCAAATAAATCACTTCAGTACAAGCACTAATACTTCCTCGGTCATTTAAATCGACCAACATCACTTCAACTTCACTGTTTGTAGCAATAAACGCTGGTAAATCCAGACTAGATGTTGTTTTAAGCGTTTTATCATTAAAATAAATAAAATCGTGTTCATCTACTTCTACTGCTAAAACATTATATTTTTTTGCTAATTCTTTCTTTAGTAAATATGTCAAAGTAGTGGAACCAGCATGATTGGTCACATTTTTTATACCAATAACTCTTAATCCAATTTTATTATATCCCCCTTCATTTGAAGAATCTATAGTGGTAACATTGTTTAATTGATGAAATTGGGCAACATCTTTATACGTATTTGGATTATCAATTAAGAATTTAATAGCATCAACATTTCTTGTAAAATTATAAATTCCCATAGAAATTAAACTTGATAAATACTTTGGTGAATTTACTATTTCAGAATCATCCAAAAGAAGAATAATATTACTTACATCCATACTTACAGATAAACTTTGAAACGTAGAAACTTCTTGGTAATTTCTTAAAGCTGTAACATCCAAAATCATTTTATTATAATAAAAATTAGTAAATTGATTGACTAAGTCCTCTACTTCAAATTCTCCATTAATATTTTTAATAATATCAATATCTAATGTTGAGAGTAGAGATTGATACTTATTGGAAACAATTACATTCATTTCTTTTCCTCCTTTTTTATTATTTTTAAAGTGTCTCCTGGATGGATAATATTTCCAGTACTGCCATTTACATCAAATTTAAAAATATCTCCTAATATAGGTAAATTAAAATATAAAAATAAATTCACTTTATAATAAACTTGCCCTTCCTCTTTATAGTTTTCTCCATTTGCCATTACACTTTTGCTCATCTTAGTTACACAGTAATAATAATTATTTTTATTCTCTTTGGTTACTTCTGTTAAAGTTGCTGAATCTAAACTACGTACACCATAACTTCCTTCAGGACATCTTTTTGTTACTCTATAATTATTGTTTTTTAAATAATTGTTTATAATCTGTATACTGCCATTTTCTTTATCTGTCAATCCTTCGTATTTTTCTATAATGGTTAGGACTTCATTTTTCATTTTAAATGCTTTTGTGTAATTTAAAGATAAAGCTAAAAAAGCTACAAACAAAAGCATAAATATTATAACTAATTGGGTTAACCAAGTTCCTCCTATCGCCTCTCTCATGTTATCAACCTCCTATTATTGGGCCAGATACAGTACTACAATCAATCAAAGGTCCAATAGGTTTTCCATTTTCGTATTTTTGACATAGATTATTTTTTTTACGATAATAACCATTTGTATATCGCATTACTTTTGTATCCCCTTTAATTCTAAATTGAAAAATACTTCTAAAAATAGGTAAATCTAATTGATAAAATACCACAATACGATAATAACTAGCATCAGGTAAATCCCCTTCGCTTTTATCTGTTGTTACACTTTGTTTAGCAATACAAAAAGAGGGATTATTTTCTACTATTTTTCCTTCGCGATTATAGCCAATATAGTGGGTAATAACTTTTCCACTTTTATCAGTAATATCTAAACTTTTACAGTCTCCTGTTGTTCTATACGAAGTTTTATTTAAGTAATCAACAATGTCTTTAATCGCTTGATCTCCCATTGGATTTTCTAAATTTACTCCCTTTTCTCGTTCTATAGCTTTTACAATTTCATTTTTTACATTAAATGCCTTGGAATGATTAATTGACAAACATATATACCCTGTAAAAAGCAATACAAAAAATATTACGATTTGGAATATCCAAGTTCCACCAATTGCCTCTCTCACATGACCACCTCAATTAACCTTTCCAAACGCATTTAAAAGAATTTCCTTGTTTATTACCATTCTTATCATAATATGCACAAGTAACCATTCCATTGTTTAACGTTTTTTTATCACAAATCGCATCACTACATCGATTTGTAGAAATATAAGTATTTTTAATACTAGGCCATAAAACCCCAAAGAAAAAGACCGATAGGAATCCTACCGCTACAACAATCACGACAGTTATATTTAATTCTCCTGTGGCCTCTTTCATATATTTTTAACTCCTTTTATTTTATTTAGCTTGACTAGTTCCATTTTCAAAACTGCATTTTCCAGACCATGCCTTTTGACCAGTAGTGTCGTCTGCATCAACCCTACAAGAAGTACAAACTGTTTTAGATTTGTCTGTATTACAACTTGCTTGGTCACAAGTAGCCATTGCACAATATGTGGAAGCAGTTATACTATTTTTTATATTTGGCCAAATAAACGCATAGAAGAATGCCGCTACTGCTGCTATTGCTACTACTGTTACAACAGTCATATTTAATTCTCCAGTTGCCTCTTTCATTTTATAAATTCCTCCTCTTTCATTTGAGTAGGATTGGTAGTAGCAAGCAGTAGCGTCTATGTTTCTTTTAAACAGTTTTTCAAACAATCACTAGACACGTTATCATTTTCTACTGGACATTGTGCTTCACAAGTATTTTTTTTAATACTAACTTGAATACTTGGCCATATAAACGCATATAAGAATGTCGCTACTGCTACTATCCCAACCCTTACCCTGTTACTTTTATTATAAACTTTTTTTAGTTTATTATCAATTCTTTATTACTTATTTGACTATTTCTAGTCATCATCAAAAAAATCCCTTTTTCTTGCTTGTTATTATATCAAGATAATACTTATAAGTCAAAAATAACTTATACAACGCATTTAAAGAAACAGAATGATTAAACTTTCTTGGTTTCTAATTCAAATAGGCACTTTTAAAAAAAGAATAAGTTTTATTCCTATTCTTACATCCCCATCAGCATTAATACTGCAAATATCAAAAGAATCATAACTCCAAGACCAGTTGTAATCAACATACTCATCGTTTTGGATTCCATTTTTTCTAATCTTTCCTTATATTTTGTTTCTCTTGCTTTTTGTTGTAAATTTGAAATCGTTTTGGAAAAAGCTAGCAATTGTTCTTGCTTATGCTCTTGACGTCCTAAGCTTAAACGATACAATAAACGCATCATACGCATAGAATCTCTTACAGGATATTCTCTAGCAAAATTTACATAAGGTTCTATAGTATTGTTACCAGCATTGATCTCATTAATCAATTCTTGCAATCCCTCTCTAAATATAGGAGGAGCATCATTAATAGATTTTCCCAAAGCTACTGGCACTGTATAATGTTGAATAAGAATTTCTAAACTTTTTAAATAATGTGGCAACATAGAATTGATTTCGTGTAAGTGTGCTTTATAATATTTTTTTATATTCAAATAATCCAATTTAAAAACTAAAAAACCACCTAGAAAACAAAACAATACTGTTACATAATTCAATTTCGAAATCAAGCAAAATACTAAAACTATAATAGTAATTAATCCATTACGAATTCTTTTATTAAATAAAATATCACTATTTACACCTTCTCCATATTTTGCTTTTACATAAAAATCCCAATCGTCTTCTTTTAATTTACGGAAATAAACTTCATTATCTCTAATAAAACGATTTGTACTAATGCGTCCAGTGTAGTTCATAATGTAAAGGAAAATAACTCCAATAATTACAATTTCTATTGCCATATTATTCTACCCCCACATCATCGTTATAATATTTTTCTCCACTTATAAGAAAGAAACAGTTGATCCAAATGATGGCGTGCAAAACAAGTTTTACATACCAAATATCGAGAAGTTCAATATAACTATCTGTACCTAGCAAAAACTGCATGGCCATTACAAGTAAAAATAAGGCAAGTCCAAATGTAATAAAACGTTTGTGAAAATTTTTACGATCTGCTTGATCACGATATACACCTTCTACCAGTGCATCAATGTCCTGAGACATATTTTCTAAAGCTTCTCCAGAATCTTTAGCCCCTTCTTTCGTTATTTGTAAAAAAAGTTGATTCATATTTTTTACCATATAGAAGGGATATTTTTCATTAAAGAAATCAATAGATTCGTCAATCGTTCCATTTTGATAAGACATTTCTATCATTATTTTTACATCTTGTAAAACAGGATCCTCCAAAATTCCAGAATCTCTTACTCCTTCTAGACTTTTTACATAACTTTGAGTTGTAGTAAATTCCATTATTACATTGGTTGTATAAATTTGAATTTGTTCAAATATAAATTCACTGTAAATTTTTTGATATCTTAAATATGCCAAATAAGGGATAAAAGCAATAGATGCAAGTACATAAAAAATAACCGCTAGAATATTGTAAAAGTAAAGATAAGAAATTCCACCAGCAATAACAGCAAATAAAATTACTTGACTAGTATATTGACGTACTGTAAATTCTTGTCCTAATGATTTTACTTTTTCTCTTACTTCTTTATAACTATAGGGAGCAAATTTGTCGTATGTATCTTTTACTTGTGTTATAAAGAATCGATAAACATTTTCTCCATTGTTTTGACGATAAGAGACAACATAAATCCCTATAATCCATAAAATGATTAATTCCATTTTTTTGCACCTACTTTCTAAATAACCTCTGTATTTGTCATTCTTGGCATACTATAAGTACTTGTATTCATAGTTGTAGTACTTGATTGTAATTTTGTAGCTGAAGCAGAAACATTATCATTATTTGTCCTAAAAATATTTTCTGGTACCATAACACCTTGAATAGCTAAATAATCTTTTAAATGTTTAGTTGGGTTTTTTAAAGCTAATTTTCCATCCATTGTTTTTTGATAAATGATATTCACTTGTGGCTTATTTTCCTCATCTACATAAAACTCACATATTTCCATAATTTCTCTTTGAAATCTTCCTAGTTCTTTGCTCATATATCCTTTTACATAAACTCCAATTTGAATATAGCGATGAATAGTAGTTAAAAATTGCTCAACATCCTGATTAGATTCCAACAAACTATACATACGCATAGGTATACTACTGGCTTTATCTGAGTGAATAGTTGATAAAATGTGATGCCCAGAAGAAATTGAATTACGTATTGCAAGTACAGCCTCAGCACTACGAACTTCAGACAATAATATCCAAATTGGATTTTGACGCATACAGGTAACCAAAACCTCTGAATAAGAAGCAATATTATTGGTTTTCATAGCCACTATATCTCTATGAGGAAAAATTCGATCCAAATGAAGCTCTAATGTATCTTCAATTGTTATAATTTTTTCATCCTCTTTTGTAGTACCCGCCAAATATTTAACCAACTCTGTTTTTCCAGAACCTGTTTCTCCGCTTACTATAATATTCGCATGTCCTTTTACACATTGTAACAAAAAATCCAATAAATCTTCTGAAACGTATTTCTCATTAATTAATTTTTCTTTATTCAAACGAATTTTTGCTGGAGTTTTACGAATCAAACAAGCAATTCCATTGGTAGCAATAGAATCATGTATAAAATTCAAACGCAATTCTGTAGATTCAGCATCTAAAAAAGGATGAGCCATATTGAAAGTCTTCCCCATAACATTTGAACATTGAAAAGCCAATTTTTCCATAAGGTTATTATTAATCTCTGGTCTTTCCACTTTATAAACACCACGAGAAAGTGTCTTAACCCATACTTGTCCACCATTACTATAGGAAATATCTGTTACATCATCTACTCGTAAAAATTCTTCTAAAGGACCAAAGTCCAATTGAGAAAATATTGAATCATCCATTTCTAGACACCCTCTTTATCATCTTTTTTTGTTATTGATTATTGTTATTATCATTATTATTATCATTTTGATTTGTGCTTGAGGTTGTATTTTGCGGAATTGTTGCACTTTTTGCTAAAATGAAACTTTTAATATAATCACTTGATACATTGGTTTCTCCAGGATTTGCACTATAAGATGCATTTCTTGGAACTGGAACAATCTCAATTGAAGATCCACTTATATACCCAGCTTTCATTAATAATTCATACATATCATTTGGTACAGCAAATAATAACTCACTTGGTGTACGAGATTCTACAGTTGTTTCAAACACATGATTTCCTTGACTGTCTTTTACCGCCAATACTTTAATGCTTTCAATAAATTTTCCATACATAACAAGACCTGTATCGTCAATTCCTTTAAAATACAAATCAATATAATTTTCAGGATAAATTGAATTACCATAAGTAGTATGTAAATTAACATTCAAACTATAAATCGTATAGCCATCTGGAATATCTGCAAATGCACTATCAGGCATTTCATTGGATTTCAAAATTTGTGATTTATAAAACATACTATTAGCTGGCACAGTTGTACCAAAAGACACATAATTATTAATAAGTTCATTGGCATTTGTAATTAAATTTGAACTATTTCTCACTACACTACTAGATACTTCCATATAACCAATCATGTCAGAAGTAATTAAAGTACGTGAAGATATTTCTTGTTTTGCATATGGTACAGTAACTGGAGTTGTAGCTTGTTTTACACGATAATTATAACCTAAATATATAACCAATATAGCAAGTAATACTCCCAAAATTGTTACAGTGTTTTTGTTGGCTAAAAATCTTTTAACCGTTGTTAATACATTTCCCATTTTTCATTCCTCCTAATTATCGGATGCTTTTTCTGGAACCATAAGTTCTAGAATTGCATCCACTTTATTTACTATATCAAATGAAGTTTGATCACCTGCTATTGTAAAACTTTTCGATTTACTTGAAACTTTCACACTTACCTTTGGTGGTGCTTCATAAATATCATAAAATGATATTTCGTAAGTATTAAAGCTTACATTTTCTGCAAACCTTCTAATAAACGATTCAATAAACTTTTCACGATCTATTTTAAGTTCGCCATACTTACGATAGTATCCATAATTTACAGCATCTACCATAGCGGCTTCTGTAACTTCTTTAATTAAATAATAATCTTGTGTATTTTGAGTAGTAACGCTAGAAATCAACATCATAATAACTACTACAAAAACACCTAACATTATAATCCAATAACCCCAATACGTTTCTTTCACTAGTTATTCACCTCTTTTTACTTCCAAGCTGGTCCAACACTTGCTTTAAGTAATTCCACATTTACAACACCTGTTGCTGGATTTGCTTGTACTTGCTCTCCAGTCCATAACTTCCAATTATTATTTAAAGTTCCCGCTGAAAAGTAATTTTTATTAATAGGTCGATTGGATTGACCCATATCTCGTAAGAAAGAACTATATCCGGCAATGTTGGTAATACCATCTACACTTTCATACGTTAAATCTTGTGCTACATAAGTACCAGTGTTTTTATTATAATCACGTATATTTTTCATATTGGTTGGTGTAATTGTAAATGTATATTCTGCATTTTGGTAAGCATTTTCTGGTAAATCCTCAGTAATTTTTTTAAACGTTTCTGACGCTTTTTGACTTGCTTTTTCATTCCAATTTATACCCAACTCACGATTATTTGGATTAAAATCATTTAGTGACACTGTACGATAAAAATACGTATCTTCACCATCAAATACACAATTTATACAATAAACTTTGCACTCTGGACAATCTGGTTCAATAATTACACATTCGTATTGTCCTCTTTTTTCACAAGTTGTTTGATCTGGTAAAAGCGATTCAGGAGGACATTCGCATGAATATTCACAATCTGGACAATCCACCACATATACACAAACGTATTCTAAATCCGTTTCTATTCCTTTATTCTTTTTCTCTAAAATTTCATTTAATCTTCCTAACTTACAGGAAGGCTCAGAAGAATCATTATACTGCCCCATATTTGAAAATTTAAACGACCATTTGTACACTCCAGTTGGAGTTTTTAATGCTATTGGGAATACAGCTCCTAAATATTCATATGGTGATTGAGGTTCTCCACTTCCTGGAGGCTTTTCCTCGATAGTTCCATGTGGAAAATTAGATTGAAATTGGGTCTTATTTTTTATTGTTGCTATTCCCTCTGAAACTTTTTTTACATGAAAATACTCTGTTGAAATATTTTCTGCTTTTGTCTCTAAACGACAACCACTCTCATCACAAAATAAATAAGTAATAGTTTCTAAATTTCCTTCTTGCATTCCACTTGTATAGTATTCATTCATCTCTGTGTTTTTGGAATACGTTACCTCTTTATCATTATTTGGAGCTGGAATATTGTATTCTAATTCAATATTATATGGTTCTTCATAAGCAAAATCAAGAATAGGATCTAGACAAAGTTTATTACTCCAATTAAAACACTCTTTAAACTTTTTAATTATATCATTTAAATTAGATGCAGCCTTTTGCATTTTAGCTTTTGCCTCTATTACAGCTTGTTCAAATTGCTCTTCCGTATAATTACCTCGATCTTCTGTTTCTGTACATTGGCAACTTCCAGTAGAACAAATACCACCAGTTGGTGACGAACCATCAGAACATTTACCACACGATGTTGTAGTTATTTTAAGACCCCAAGTACGTTCAGTTGTCATTTTTGTTGCTGTTTTATTTGCTTGACAAACACCTGTTTTTTTATCACAAATGCTATCATCTATTGTATAGGCACTGTATGACGATGAAGCTATACTTTTAAATTCTTCATCAGCCTTAGAAGTATCACAATGTGACGTTTTGGTAATTGTTGGATTTTTAGAAAGTTCTAGTTCTTTTTTGGCTTTTTCATAATCATTTGCAGCGCTTAACATTGCTTTTTGAGCATTAATAACATCTTCTATAAATCCGCTTTTATTAACAGTGTCATTGTCTCCACCAATTTTTATATTAGTTTTTTCTGGATCACTGTCTGGATTTGTAGTATAACAAGTCCTTGTAGCCTTAATTGTTGTATCTTGTAATGTAAAATATCTTCCACTTGTTGTAAATTGTGATCCTGGTAAAGTCATATTATAATCTTCTTTACAATAAACTGCACAATAGGGATTATCGACAACTTGACCATCCGTCATCTTATAAGAAACCCCTTCTTCGTTTCCTAATGCATCATTAAGAATACAATATTTAACATTCGTTTCTTCTTCTAAATTATCTGGATTATCTGGATTTGTAACTTTGATTGATGCTTCGTTTTCTCCTTCATCACAATACGTTGGCATTTTTAAAACAGTTTCTTGATTGCATTTACTTTCTCCGTTTTTATCACAATACTTCTTATAATAATTTCCACCAGTAGTAGCTCCCTCTACGGAACCAATAATCGTTCCATTTATTCCCCCTTCTGTAGAAGAATTACTGCTAGAATCTCCTGAAAAAGAAAATGTAATAGTTTGTTGTCCTTGAGCTACACATTCAAAAAGATTAGTATTAGAATTTTGGTTATTATTACCAGAGGTAACAGCACTAATGGTAAAATTACAATCTGGTTCTTTTACTCGCACCTTTACACTACCACTTGTACCATTCCAATTTTGTTCTATAACATCACAACCATTACTAGAATTACAAATAAAATTTATATTACTAATATTTGTTGAAGAGGATACTTTGTAAGTAGCTTCATAAGTATTGTTGGTTTCTCGAAAATTTTCTTTAATAAAAACCAATTGTTCACTTTCATTTTTAACGTTTCTAGCAGCATCAACTAATTGATTAATTTCACTTGCCAAATCTCCTGAAACTGTATGGTAGTCTTTATACCTACGTACAGCCGCCGTAATAATATCATCATTCTTTCCAGAATTTAAAATATAAAGCAAACCTGGGTCATGCACACTCTGGCAGAAATAATTATTTGCCACTCGGTTTGGTTCTGAAGGATACCCAACTAACCTTTGTCCATAGTTTTCACAATAGCCTTTGTACTCTTGACCATTGTATCTTACTTTTATTGAATAACTTTTATGGAGATGTTGTCCATCATAAATAATACCTGGATTAACTTTTGCATCTTCTCTTCTTGTAGTAGTACCTGCCAAAGCATTTAGTGCATAAACATTAGATGGTAGTAATAAAATTCCCATAAATAGAAATATAAAATATTTTATTTTATTTTTTTTCATAATACTCTACTCCTTTTCTTTTTTATAAGAATCACAGTAGTAGCAACCCCCGCTACAATAATGATAATTATTATACTATTTATAATTATTTTATTGTCTTGATAAAACGCTTGTAGTTTTTCAAAAAAATTCTTATTATTATCTTGATGATTTTTTTCTATTTCTGTTTCTTCATTTTTTTTATATTCTTTTATCTTGTCTTTAAATTCGTTTATAGAAATGTTACTGGACGATAAAAACTCTTGGCAGTAATAAAAATCAGTGACTCCATTACATTCTGGCCATTCCGAAAAAAAATTATAAATAGGTGTCGTAAGAGTGAATTTTCGAAATAATTCTCCAGCACAAGAATACTTATCTGAATAAACTTCTATAGTATAAGTTTTCAGATTGTACACATCTTCCGTTCTAAATTTCATTGAACCATTCTCTGTATCTTTATATCTGTATGTTATAACATTATTATCCAAATCATTACTAACTTTAACATAAATATCATCAGTAATATTCAAAATACTTATATCAAATCCTTTTACATAATAATCAACTAAACCATCTTCACTATCTGTAACACCATCTATATCTACTAATTTTCCGGCGTATATTTCCACTACTTCATAGGTTGCTTTTACATTGGCAACTATATCGTTTAATTCTGCTTGTTCACTATAACTACAAGAACTAATAGCTTTAACTGAATTTGGAGTCAATAATATAATCGCTAGTAAAAACAATTTTTGCAAATTTGTTTTCATCTAATCCACCCAACCTAAATAATCTGCCATGATTATAACATAAAGATTTAGGGAATACAAGGGAAAATTTGCTTTAAATAAAGGATCTCAAAGTAATCAAACAAACAAAATAATAAACAAAAAATAAATCGACTTTAAAATTTTTACAATCTATGTTATATTTTAAATGGTGATTGTAATGGAAAATAAAAAAAGAACTTTTATACTTTGCTCAGTACTAATAATAATGTTGGGAGTAGGAATTATTTTTATTTGTCGTTCTACTTTCAATAATAATAATAATAATAATAAAGAATCCAAATTAGTATCGATTTCTGTAACAGAATTGGAAGCAAAAATGAACAAGAAAGAAAACTTTGTACTCGTTCTTAGTCAAACTGGTTGTAGTCATTGTGAACAATACTTACCAGAATTAGATCGTACATTAAAAGAAGTAAAATTTAATGCATTTGTTATAAATGTTACAGACCTTTCGAGTGAAGAAATGGCTGTTTTAAATCGTCATGTAAATTTTTCTGGAACCCCTACTACCATTTTTTTTCATGAAGGAAATGAATCAACAACTTTAAATCGAATTGTAGGATATGCGGGCAAAGCTAAAATAATAGAAAGATTAAAATCATTGGGGTATATAGATTAATATGGAAAAGATTGAAAAATTCACAAAAGGTATTTTGTTTAGTGTAGGTATTTTTGTACTTTATTATTTAATATGTCCGAATTTATTTGCATTATTATTTAAAAAATTTTTAACTAGTGATAATTTTTGGATTTCCAATTTTGCTTTTTTAGGAATATACGCATTTACTTTTCTTATTTTATTTTTAATTGTTCACAAAGACATTTTAAAGCAATGGAAAGCATTTATAAAAGATCCAAAACGTTTTTTAAATAAAGGATTTTCTTATTGGGGATATGGATTAATTTTCATGATGCTTTGCAATTTGCTCATTTCATCCATTGTAGGAAATATCGCTGTAAACGAACAAGAAACAAGACAACTATTATTTAAAGCACCTTTATACGCCCTTCCTACTACTATCTTTTTTGGACCATTTTTAGAAGAACTTGTATTTCGCTTAGGCTTTAGAAAATCATTTAACAAAAAAATTCCTTTTGCTTTATGTTCAGCATTTGTTTTTGGTTTGTTGCATGTATTAGCTGCAATTGATTCATTTACAATTGCAAATTTAATGACCCATTGGAAAGAGTTTTTATTTATTATTCCCTATGGTTCTATAGGATTCTTTTTTGCAAAAGCTTATTACGAAACTGACAATATTTTTTCTTCTATAATACCTCATATGTTTCATAATGCTATGTCAGTTTTCCTTATTTATCTTACACAGGTCTTATAAGAAGAGGTTTTATGAAAGAAGAAAAAATACTTGAACAAAAATCAGAAGAAATAAATAAAAAAAAGAAATTCATTTTAAGAAACACAATTTTAATAATTTTTCTTTTCAATTTACTTTTTTATTTTTATATTCGATATATAGAACCCAATTTACTAAAAGTCAATGAGTATGCAATTGTAGATAATCAACTTCCTTACTCTTTTCATGGTATAAAAATTGTACAGTTTTCTGATATTCTATATGGCTCCAACATGAAAGAAATCCATATAGAAAAAGTAGTAAATAAAATAAATAATTTAAAACCAGATATTGTTCTTTTTACAGGTGATTTATTAAATAATACTATTAAAATTAATGATACAACTAAAAAAAATCTTATAGAAATATTAAGTAAAATAAACGCTACTTATAAAAAATATGCAATTTTAGGAGACAACGATTTTAGTGACACCAATGCCTATTATGAAATTATGGAAAGTGCTAATTTTATGATACTTAATAATAAAAATGATTTTTTATATTACATGGGAAACGATCCTTTACTATTTGTAGGAACTTCTTCTTTAAATGAACAAGAATTCAATAAAGAACAAGCCTTAGCAAACCCAGATGATATTCAAACTGCCTATAAAATTTGGTTGCATCATGAACCAGCTGTTTTTGAAGAATTAATAGCCACCAATTATAAACCAAATTTGGTATTTACTGGTCATAGTCTAAATGGATTAATTAAAATTCCATTTTATGGTCCTCTATTAAAACAAGACGGAATTAATTCTTTTACAGAAAATTATTACGAAAAAAATGAAGTGAAAATGTATATTTCTGGAGGATTAGGAACTTACAAATACAATGTTCGTTTTTTTAACTTCCCTTCCATTAATTTGTATCGTTTGTATCAATATTAAATTACATCAAATATTCTTTTTTCAAAAAAAAAGACCATTAAGGTCTTATACGCAGTCTACGAATGTATCCGTTAAGCATCTTATTGCACAAATGCAATCTAGACTAATTGTAAAAAATGAACTTGTAGCAACATATGGATTTAAACTTGTTGGATCTGGATTGTCAGCTAAAACTCGACAAGTACAACAGTTTCCATCCACTTTTTCTACCCTAAACACATTTGAACAAGTAGCACTTGCATCACGACAAGTTGCTGTTGAATCTTTCGTAGTTGGCATACTCCATGGAGTTCCATTTCCACAACAAGTATAAAGCATTATTGGTCTAGTATTACAAATAAGACAATTTGGTCCTCCACCAAGCATAGGTCTATCGCAAGAATCTAAACAACTATCTGGACATGCATTTTGTTGAAGAACTAATATTACATTTAGAATTTCAGCTATGCAACTTGCGTTGTCATGATTGTTTTCTTTATTACACATATCATTCACCCTTTCCTGTATTCTCATTAATAATTTATGATAGTTTAAAAAAATAGTTCTTAAATTCAAAAAGGTTTTAAAAATTCTTAATTTGTTGTATAATTTTAGTAGGTGATATTATGGAAACATGGATTCAATATTTAATCATAATTGCTGTTCTTATACTTATTTCATTAATTGTTATCAAATTAATGAAAAAAGATTTTAGTGTAGAGGCTAATAAACTCATTAATTATTTAGGGGGAAAAGACAATATTATAAATGCAGAATGCAATATGTCACGATTTAAAGTAATTTTAAAAGATGTCTCTGTAGTAGATAAAGATAATATTCAAAAACTTGGAGCAAAAGGAATTGTAGAAATTGACAATCAGTTAAAAATTATTTTTGGAAAAGACGCTAGACAATTAAAAAAGTATATAGATGAAATTTTATAGTGTAAAATTTACACTTTTTTTATGTCTAAAAGATCAGAAATTAAAATTGTTTCTCCCGTTAACGTCAAAATAGAAGTATTAGTAAGTCCTACTACATCCACTTCTTTGCTTCCTTTATTAGTGGTTATTTGTACTCTTGTCTTATAAACATGTTTTTTATCACTAAAAATACGATTTATTTCCGTTTCCGTTATAGGAGTACTACGAACACTGCTTCTTTCAGCACTTTGAAAAATTTCTTCATTATTTTTTATTTCTTTCGTAATAGGAACTGCGTATACATGTGGTAATTTTTTATTCATATCGAACACCTCGTTACATTTTATGATTATTTGCCTATTTTGTTGCATACTAAAAATATGAAAACGAAGAAAATAAAACAAAATTTATTTTTTATATTACCTCTAGGTTTTCTCATGATAGCTAGTTTTTTTTGTATGTATGAGGTTCGCTTTATTAAAGATATTTATGCCAATCATTTTTTTAAGCAAATTTTGTGGTTTTTTTTAGGTTTTATTCTTATTTTTATTTTAAAAAAAATAAAAATAAAATTATTATTTCAATATAGCTTTTATTTTTATTTACTAGGAAATTTTCTTTTACTACTTGTTTTATTCATAGGAAAAGAAACAAATGGTGCCAAAGCATGGTTTCATTTCAAATTTTTTAATTTTCAGCCAAGTGAGTTTATGAAAATTGCTTTATTACTTTATTTATCAAAAGTAACTTACGACTTTACAATTAGCAAAAAAAGAAAAGAGTTTGTTTATATTTTAAAATGTTTTTTTCTTGTTTTAATACCTAGTGTACTTGTTTTTTTAGAACCCGATACAGGAGCTATTGTAATGTATTTATTAATATTACTTTCCGTTTTACTTATTTCAAAAATTAAAAAACGATGGTTTGTTATAGCTTTTCTTCTACTATTTACCTTAATTTGTGCATTCACTTATTTTTATCTTTTTCATCAAGAAGAATTAATTAAATGGATTGGAACTAGTCTTTTTTATAGAATGGATCGCCTGATTCATTTTCGAGATGGAAGTGGAATGCAACTTAATAATGCATTAGCTACCATTGGAAATGCTGGATTCTTTGGGCATGGAATTCAAAAAGAAATATTATACGTTCCAGAATACCCTACGGACTTTGCCTTTACTCTTTTTATATCTATGTTTGGATTTATTGGAGGAATACTTTTACTTCTTTCATTCTTTGTATTAAATTGGTATTTTATTAACAATTTTTTTTCTGTTAAACACATCGAATACAAATGCTTCATTCATGGTTTTCTGTTCTTATTTTTCTTTCAACAAATTCAAAACATATTGATGAATATAGGTCTCATGCCAATTATGGGTATTCCTCTACCATTTTTATCCTATGGTGGTTCTAACATGATTGTTACTTTCCTTTTTATTGGAATTATTTTAAATCTAACAAAAAAATGATAATTTCTCTATACTCATAAAAAAAATCTGATGTAGTACATAACAGATTTTTTTTATGCAAAATGCAATCTATTTTTTATCTTCCATAAGGAATAGGATAATAATAGCTATAAGAATAATTACCATATGGACCTGGTCCCATTGGTGGATAATATGGTCTTGGAGCAACATTATAAATTGGTCTTGGTCTAGTAAGTCCTACAGCGGCACCTCCAACCAAAGCCCCAGTTAAAAAGGGAAAGAAAAATTGACGATCTCCATTTCTATTTGTTGATGGATAAGGATAAGAATTTTGATACATTTGAAAAGTCCTCCTTTCAATGTAATTTATGAAAAAAGAAGATTTTGTTATTTATAAAAGCCTAAATAATATTTTTTCTTTCCTTTTTTTACAATAATGATTTTATTTTCGATAAAATCTTCTATCATAACCTTTTTCTCCACACTGTTCACTTTGCAATTGTTAATCGAAATAGCTCCACTGTTGATCATTTCCCTAGCTTCTCTCTTACTCGAACAAATACTGTTATCTACTAACAAGTCAATAAGTAAACTATTTTCTTTAACTTCAAAAGTAGGGATGTCTTTTAAACTTGCAATAATATCCTCTGCACTCAGTTTGGTAATATCTTTACTGAATAAAGATTCACTCATTAACTTTGCATGTTCAAATTCGTCTACTCCATGTAAATCCGTAATTATTTCTTTTGCCAAACGTTTATGGGCCTCGCGTAATTCTGGATTCTTTTTATGACGAACTTCAATACTTTCAATTTCCTCTTTTTCTATAAATGTTAATTTCTTTAAGTAATCAATTATCATAGAATCTTCTAAATTTATTAAAAATTGGTACAATTCGTAACTTGACGTTTTATTTTTATCTAACCATAAAGCATTTCCTTCAGTTTTTCCAAATTTAACTCCGTTAGAATCTGTGACAAGAGGCATCACCATTCCATATGCTGTTTGATCTAATTTTTTACGAATTAACTCAATACCAGCTGTTATATTTCCCCACTGATCACTTCCAGCTACTTGTAAAACGCAATTCTTAGTTTTAAATAAATGTAAAAAATCCAATGCTTGTAAAATCATATAAGAAAATTCAGCAAATGTTATTCCGGTTTCTATTCTTGATTTTACTTTATCTTTTGCAAGCATATAATTAATATTAAAATATTTACCATAATCTCTTAAAAAGTCAATAACATGGATATCTTTTATCCACTCATAGTTATCTACCACTTCAAAACCAAAAATACTTTCTGCCTGTTTTTTTAATCCAATAATATTTTTTACTACTTCTTCCTTTGAAATTATTGGTCTTTCACTTGTAGGCTTTGGATCTCCAATTAAACCTGTAGCACCTCCAACTAAAAGAATGGGATGATGTCCTGCACGAGCAAGCCTTTTTGAAATCAAAAAAGAGCTATAATGTCCAATGTGCATAGAATCTGCTGTAGGATCGGTTCCTATATAAAAAGTAAGCCCTCCTTTATTTAATTTTTCAATTAATTCTTCATCGCTTATATCTTGTACAAGTCCTCTCCATACTAAATCTTCATAAACAGTCATTTTCTTTCCTCCTATCAATAAAAAAACACGACAAACAAGCCTTATAAAGGACGAATTTGCCGTGGTACCACCTTAATTCATGATTTAATCATGCACTTTTAATTATATCGCATTACCGAAGTTGATTCCTAAAGAGTAATTCGTTACTTTTCCTAGACTTGTTTTCATCAACCACAAGTTTTCTTCTTTCCGAAAAAAGCAACTACTAATCTTTCCTCAACACCAACTTGAATATAAATACTGTATCATAAATATTTTTATAAAACAACATTTTAATTTAAAATCCTAAAAAAATTAAGCAGTTTTTTTCTTAGCCGTTTTGGCTTTATTTTTAGGTGTTGCTTTGATTTCATTGTTTTCTATTTTATCAATTGCACTTTTTAAAATAGAAACTGTTTTTTCTTTTATTTCTTTAGCGACTTTTTCAACTACTGGTATGCTCTTTTCTTTAGCAGAATCAATTAAATCATCAGCTTTCTTTAAAAGAGCATTTCCTTTTTCTTTAATCATTTCTTTAGCGGTTTCTTTGTTTAAATTTTCTAAATCTTTTTTTAGCTCTTTTATTTTTTGCTCAAATTTAGCTTTCATTTCCGTTGCATCAATATTTTTGATATCTTCTGCCATTTTCTTTGTTTTTCTTTTTAAATCTTCTCTAGTTTCACTTCCCTTTTTAGGAGCAAATAGCACACCTAAACCAGCACCTATAGCAGTACCAAGAATAAATTTTCCCATTCCTTTTTTACTCATTTTCATCACTTTCCTTTTTTAACTTTTTCTTTTTCTTACTAAAAAATAACTTATTGAATAAAGTTGATACTCCATCCACCACTTTATCCGTTGCAAAAGCTATTTTATCCGTTGTATAGTCTATAATATGAAAAAAACCATTTAAAGTCTGCACTTTCTCTTTTACATCTTCCACTACTTTTTCTACTTTACTCAAAGTTATTATAAACTTTACACCTAATATTATGCCAATTATTAGGAAAATTATTAATAAAATGTAAATTACTATAGGTAAAAAATCTAGCCAAAAACTCATTATTCTTCTTCCTCTCTGTTATCATACATCGAATCAATTAAATCAAATAAGTCATTTTCTAAAGTATCTTCTTCAAATTTTTGTTCTTCACTTTTATTAGGTTGTTCATCTAGTACTTGTAAATCTTCTGTAGATTCTAATTCTTGTTCTTCTAATGGATGTCGATCGCTTCTTTTTGCAGTATCACTATCAAGACCACTTTCGTCGACCCTACTGCGAATTGTTTTTTCATTTCTGCTTTCACGAGAAACTCTTCTTTTTTCAATCAATAAATCAATTTTGTCATCAGCAGATTCGTTTAATAAATCCTCTATGGTTGAAGTATCACCAACATAAAAATCTTCCTTAGAAGTATCGAATGTTTTTTCAATATCTTCTTCTAAAGTTCCAAATGCTTTTTTACGAATTGTATCTACATCAATTTTCTTTTTAGGTTCTTCTTTTACAGTTATTATATCCTCTTTTTTATAATTTTTATCTAAAACTCCATACACTGGTGAAATGACTGGAGATGGGGTAAAAACTTTTTTTATGTTTTTTGGCTCTTCTATTTCTTTTCTTAAAGTCTCTTTGCGACTAAGTTTTGGCTTTTTATCCATTTCAAAAGTTATTGGTTTTACTCTATCTAAACTTTCTTTGGGTGTCAGCGTGCGTTCCTTTTTTTCTTCCATTTCTATTGGTGGTTTATAGCTCGTTTTAAACTCATCCTCATCAAATTCTGGAAACTTAAAAGTATTCTCTGCTTTAAACAAGTCTCTTTCATTTTCTTCTAACAAAGTTTCTTTTTTCTTTTTTTCGATCTCTGTTTTTTTATCAACACTGTCATCTTTAATAACTTGCTTTGTATTATTCTCTAAAGGTTCTTTTATTGGTATTTCGATTTCTTCTACCTCTAATAAAGCATTTTTTAATTTATTAAACAGTCCCATTTTTTTCTTCACCTCTTAATTAATTAAATCCATATCTGGCAAAACATTTGTATTACTATTAGAATCATTTTTTAAATCTTCATCGTATTCAATTAAATTATTGTCTTTACTTGTGGTTTCAAAAATATTGTACTCATTTTCATTGTAGTTTAAAATGTCTGCCCCAATCATATTCTCTATGATTTTGTCATTATAGGAGATAGAACTTAATAAAGAAATCGCATAACTAAGCATTTCCTTGATGTCCTTATTATTTACTATCACTTCTATTTTAGCATAATTATACATAATTTCAA
>CANPIH010000002.1 GCA_947574085.1 uncultured Mycoplasmatota bacterium
GAAGAACAACAAAGAATAGTAGAAAAACTAGAGGAATGTTTCGAGTTAATAGATAGATTACAATATTAAAATTGGCAACTTTTTATTGGTCTATGCTATAATACTAATAAAAGTGAGGTAGAAAATGATAGATATTAAAACAGACTCTAGAAAAGTAGTGAAAGGAGATACGTTTATTGCAATAAGAAACGTAAATCGAGATGGTCACAATTACATTGAACAAGCTATAGAGAATGGAGCTACTAAAATTATTTGTGAAGAAGGAGATTATGCTGTAGAAACAAAAATAGTGAGCAATACTAGAGAGTATTTAAACAATTATCTATTTACAAACTATTATTCTCAAATTAAAGAATTAAAATTAATTGGAGTAACAGGAACCAATGGAAAAACAACAATTTGTTTTTTAGTATACCAAATGCTAAAAAAATTAGGATATAACCCTGCTTATATTGGAACAATTGGTTTTTATTATAAAGAGAATCAAAAAGAATTAAGCAACACAACACCAGATACAGATTTATTGTACGAAATGCTTTTAGAAGCTAAAGACGCTGGATGTGATACCATAGTAATGGAAGTAAGTAGCCACGCTTTAGATAAAAATCGAATTTATGGATTGGAGTTTGATGAAGTAGCGTTTACGAATTTAACCCAAGATCATTTAGATTATCATAACACAATGGAAAACTATTGCAACGCTAAGAAAAAATTATTTTCTTTAACTCGAAAGGACAAAATTGCTATTATCAATGGAGATGATTTTTATTCTCAAAAATTTATTTTAACAGAAAATAAAAATACAATTATTAGTGAAAAAGAAGGAGATTGTGTAATAGAGAAAATGTCTTTTTCTCATTTAGATACTAAAATTAAGTTTACTTATAAAAATCAAGAATACGAAACCATTATAAAAATGGTAGGAAAATACAACGTTTATAATTTTTTAACGGCAATGTTGCTTGTGAAGCATTTAGGTTTTTCTATAGAAGATATTTTAAAATTAACGCCTGAATTATCTGCACCAAGTGGTCGAATGGAAAAAATAAATTATAAAACCAATAGTATTTTTATTGATTACGCCCATACACCAGATGCTGTTGAAAATGTATTAAAAAGTGCTTTAGATTACAAAAAAATGAAAATAATTACTATAATTGGATGTGGTGGAGACAGAGATCCAATAAAGCGACCTATTATGGGACACATAGCAGAAAAATATTCCGATTATGTACTTTTTACTAATGATAATCCTCGAACTGAAGATGAAAAGAAAATTATGAGTGATATATTAAATGGGTTAGAAAAAAACAATCATGAAGTTATTTACGATAGAAAAGAGGCTATTGAAAAAGGGATACAATTATTAGAAGAAAATGATATATTGATGATTTTAGGAAAAGGACATGAAGATTATCAAATAATAGGAACTGAAAAACTTCATTTTAGTGACAAAGAAGTAGTAGAAAATTTTATAAAGCAAATCGTATAGATTTACTTTTTTATGTTATAATTATCAATATGAGGAGAGCAACATGAAATATGAAATATGAGATACAAAATGGTGGAATTTTTCTTAATGGTTGTTCAATTTTAAACGAAATTAATTTTGAAATTACAGAAAAAAGCCATATAGGAATAGTAGGTAAAAATGGAAGCGGAAAATCTACTCTTTTAAAAGCATTGATTGATAATGAAATGTTTGAAGAAGGATTGGAAGAAGCCACTTTTGTTATAAAAAAGATAGGTAATTTTACTATTGGCTATTTAGAGCAAATAACTTTTGAAAACAATAATGTAACTCTTATAGAAGAAATAAAAAAATCTTTTCAAGAATTTATAGATTTGGAAAAAAAACTTGATTTTTTGACCAAAAAAATGGTTAATGAATCTTCAACAAAATGGATTACAGAATATACCGAATGTCTAGACAAATATGAACGATTAGGCGGGTATTCTTATCAAAAAGAATATGAAATTATGTTAAAAAAATTTGGTTTTACAGAAAGCGATAAAAGTAAAAAAATAAGTTTTTTTTCTGGTGGAGAAAAAACAAAAATTGTTTTTTTAAAATTATTATTAGCCAAACCAGATATTTTATTTTTAGACGAACCAACCAATCATTTAGATATTGAGGCTATTATTTGGCTAGAAAATTATTTGAAAAATTATAAAAAAGCATTTGTTGTTGTATCACATGATCGCATGTTTTTAAATAATACTGTAAATATAATTTATAATATTTCAAATAAACAAGTAATTAAATATATAGGAAATTATGAAAAATTTGAACGTTTAAAAAAAGAAAATTATGAAAAAAATTTAAGAGATTATGAAAAGCAACAAAAAGAAATAAAAAGATTAAAAACTCTTTATGAAAAGTTTAGATCTAAACCCTCTAAAGCTAGTATGGCACTCTCAAAATTACATAGTATTGAACGAATGGAAATTATAGAAAAACCTTTAAAAATAAGTGAAAAAAAATTTAAAATCAATTTAAATAAAATGACATTGAGTGGTAAAAAAGTTTGTACTTTGAAAAAATTAGAAATTGGTTATAGTATTCCTTTAGCTACTTTGGATTTTGAAATTTTGCAAGGAGAAAAAATAGGAATAATAGGAGCGAATGGGACAGGGAAGACTACTTTTTTAAAAACAATTGCTGGTTTATTAAAACCATTAAATGGAGAGATTTCTTATGGTTATAATGTACATATGGGTTACTTTGATCAAAATTTAAAAATGGTAAATGAAAAAAATACAGTTTTAGAAGAATTTAAAAGCACTTTTCCAACATGTTTTGATAAAGACGCTAGGAATGCTTTAGGAGCCTTTTTGTTTACTGGAGAAGAGATGAATAAAAAAGTATGTGTATTATCTGGTGGTGAAAAGGTGCGTTTACAATTATGTAAAATTTTATATGAGAAACCAAATTTTTTAATTTTAGACGAACCAACCAATCATTTAGATTTAGTAGGAAAAGAGCAATTAGAATCGATTTTAGAAGGTTACAAAGGAACAATACTTTTTGTTTCTCATGATCGATACTTTGTTAAGAAAATTGCATCCAAACTAATTGTATTAGAAAAGAATCAATTGAATATTTATAAAAATGGATACGAAGAATACTTACATACAAAGAAGGAAAAAGGAGTAGAAAACCTTAAGGAAAAAAATAGGCAGAAAAAAACAGAAAAACAAAATAAGAATATCAATTTTTCTTTATTAAAAAAAATAGAAAAAGAACTTGAAAAATTAGATATAGAAAAAAAGAAATTGTTGGAAGAGATGTATGACAAAGAAAATTATTTGGATTACAAAAAACAAAATGAAATGCAAAAAAAGTTTAATCATTTAGAAGAAAAAAGGAAGTTATTAGAAAAAGAGTGGGAAGAACTTCTTGAATAAACTTGCTTTTGTATAAAAATCGTTTCTAAGCCAAATATAGAAAATATTTTTTTTACAAATCAAACTTAAATTTTTAATTGACTTCGCTAGAATATAGTACTAAAATGTAAGAGTATAATTATTTTCTATGGAAAAGAAAAAGTAAGAAATATCTTTTTTTAAAGAGAGAGCTAGAACGATGAAAATGCTCAAAAAAGAGTTCTGAACTAGACAGCTTTTCATACATGGAAACGCATTTATGCGATAAGATAAAAAGAGTACCTAGTAAAGTAAGGTGGCACCGCGGATATTATTTCGTCCTTACACATACTAGGTTTTTTTGTTTTTTAAGGAGGAAAGATATGATAACTAAACCAAAAGGATGCTACGATGTGATAGATAAGGAAGCTTTAAAATTAAATAAAATAAATCGTTATATTAACTATTATTGTGATTTTTACAATTATGATTTTATTCGTACACCCTTATTTGAATCACGTGAACTATTTCACAGAACAGTAGGAGAAAGTACAGACATAGTAACAAAAGAAACTTATGATTTTAAAGATAGAAATGATCGTGAACTTACTTTAAGACCTGAAGGTACAGCTGGAGTGGTAAGAAGTTTTATTGAAAACAAAATGTATGGAAGCAATCTTCCTAGAAAGTTGTATTACAATGGAACAATGTATCGTTATGAAAGACCAGGTAATGGAAGAAATCGAGAGTTTACTCAATTTGGCGTAGAAATTTTAGGAAGCAATGATGTAGCTGTGGATGTCGAAGTAATTTCTTTTGCGTATCGTTTATTTGAAGAATTAGGATTTCAAGATTTAAATGTTAAAATTAATAATTTAGGTTCTAAAGAGGATCGAGAACATTACAAAAAAGCCTTAAAAGAGTATTTACAGCCTCATTTAAATAATTTATGTGATGATTGTAAAGTTCGTTTTGAAACAAATCCTTTGCGTATTTTAGATTGTAAAGTTGATCAGGATTCAAGTGTTTTAAAAAATGTTCCAAATATTTTAGAGTATCAAAGCGAAGAATCAAAAGAACGTTTTAAAAAAGTATTAGAATATTTACGCTTTTTAGATGTTGACTATGAAGTAGATGCAAAACTTGTACGTGGCCTTGATTATTATGATTATACAGTATTTGAAATAATTTCTAGTGAAGAAGTTTTAGGAAATGCAAGTACTATTGCTGCTGGAGGAAGATACAATGATTTAGTAGAAAAACTAGGTGGACCTAGTATTCCATGTATGGGATTTGCTTGTGGTTTAGAAAGAATTATGCTTGCTATGGACAAAATAGAAAACATAGAAAAAAGACCGCTTGATTGTTATATTTTATATGTTAATGAAGAAGAAAAAATGAAAGCTATTACTTTAGCTCAAGATTTAAGATGCAGTGGTATAAGTGTTGATTATGACGTAACAGGAAGAAGTTTAAAAAGTCAGTTTAAAGAAGCAGATCGTAATCATGCTCAATTACTTATTTTATTAAATAGTGAAGATTTACAACATGGCTGGATAACGGTAAAAGATAATTTAACGAAAGAAGAAATAAAAATAGAAGAAAATGAAATAATAGATTATATTGTTTCTAATGGATAGGAGAGAAATTTTTATGGATTTAAAAGAGTTATTTGTAAATATTGAAAATTTAAAAAACACAGAAGTAGAAGTAAATGGATGGATTCGAAATCACCGACGTCAAAAAGACTTTGGATTTATCGATTTTAGTGATGGAACTTGTTTTAAACACATCCAAATTGTATACGATAACACGCTTTCAAATTTTGATTCCATTAGTAAAACCTTAGTGGGTAGTGCCTTAAATTTAAAAGGAGTATTAGTACCCTCTAATGGAAAACAAGAAGTAGAAATAAAAGCCACTCAAATTAATATACTAGGAAATTGTCCAGATGATTATCCTATTCAACCAAAAAGGCATACACGTGAATTTTTAAGAGAACAAGCTTATCTTCGACCTAGAACTAATCTTTTTCAAGCGGTTTTTCGCGTACGAAGTATTGCAGCTCATGCTATACATACCTATTTTCAGGAAAAAGGCTTTATTTATTTTCATGCCCCTTTATTAACTAGTAGTGATTGTGAAGGTGCTGGAGAAATGTTCCAAGTCACCACACTGCCTATTGATAAAATAAATGGGAACCCAGATTATACAAAAGACTTTTTTGGAAAAATGACCAATTTAACTGTAAGTGGGCAGTTAGAAGCTGAAACTTTTGCAACTGCATTTAAAAAAACGTATACATTCGGTCCGACCTTTCGTGCAGAAAATTCTAATACCAAAACCCATGCCGCTGAATTTTGGATGATAGAACCCGAAATGTGTTTTTGTGATTTAGAAGAAAATATGGATGTTATGGAAGATATGTTAAAATATATTGTCTCTTATGTTTTGAAACATTGTCCAGATGAAATAAACTTTTTTAATGAATTTGTAGAAAAAGGAATTTTAGAAAAACTTATTAAATTGCTAAATTCAAAATTTACTAGAATTAACTATGAAGAAGCAATTACAATTCTAAAAAATGCTGACATAAAATGGGAGTTTATTCCAGAATATGGAAAAGACATTGCAAAAGAACATGAACGTTACTTAACTGAACACTTTGATGGTCCAGTATTTATTAAAAATTGGCCAAAAGATATAAAAGCATTTTATATGAAACAAAACGATGATGGTAAAACAGTTGCTGCAGTGGACTTAGAAGTTCCAGGAGCTGGAGAGCTAATGGGTGGAAGTCAAAGAGAAGAAAATTATAATAAACTAGTTACTCGTATGAAAGAGTTGGGAATAGATAATACAGGATTGGATTGGTATTTAAATTTAAGAAAATATGGAACCTGTGTTCATTCAGGATTTGGTATGGGCTTCGAAAGATTATTAATTTATTTAACAGGAGTTGATAATATAAGAGACGTTATACCTTATCCTAGAACACCAAATAATTGCGATTATTAGATAGGAAGTTAAATATGAATGATAACGAAAAAAATTTAATTAATAGATTATTAAAAGAAAAAGAATACTTAATTTGTAATTCTTTATACCAAAAAACTTATGAATATGTTCAGTTTGTCTTAGAAAATGAAACATTAGCCAAAGAAGAATACAAAGATTTACGTACATCAACTATTTGGTGCAGTAATAAAGAGACAATTGAAATAAAACTTAATATGTCTATTTGGAATGATGAAAGATATAGGCATTTACTTAAACCAACAATTTTTAATATTAATAGTTTACAAATTGAAAATAATATTTTGTTAGCAGAAAAGTATTTTATAAGTTCCTTTATAACAATTAATTTTTTGCGAAGAAATACAATTATGTTAAAACAATTAATTGAATATTTGATAGAAAAAGAAGTGGAACTTATTGTCGATGATGCAAAAGGTGGTAAAAAATTGAATCCAATTTTAAGTGCAAGCAATACAATTTTAAAAAATAATTATGGAATAGATATAAAAAATATAGTGACAAAGGGAAGAAACTTATGAATACTGAAGAAATTGTGGAAAAATATGAAAATAGTGTATTAAAGAACTTAAATAAAGAAAATGTACTTAAAATTATTGAATTTTTAAAGTGTCAAAACTGTGATTTTTTGGAAGATATATTAGAAAACTATCTAGATTTATTTTTGGTTGATTTTAATGATTTTGTTACTAAATATAAATTGTTAAATGAAAAATACAACAATAAGTTTTTGGAAGAAGCAAGCTTTGATCTAAATAAATTAGAAGAATTTTATAATTAAGAATTTTAGAAAAAAAATTTAATTAATAGATTATTAAAAATGCAATAGAGAAAGAAGAAATGAGAATGAAACAATACAACAATGGAGAATTTAGAAAAAAAGATATTGGAACCATTTATACTGTTTATGGATGGGTAAATAAACGACGTGATATGGGGGGTGTCATATTTGTTGACTTACGAGATCGCTCTGGTTTTTTACAAGTTGTTTTTAATCGCAGTTTTTTAAAAAATGACTTTGCTTTGGCTGAAAGTTTAAAAAACGAATACTGCATAAAAGTAACAGGAGAGTTAATTGCTCGTACAGAGGATATGATTAATCCAAAAATTCCCACTGGAGATATAGAGTTAATGGTAGAAAATTTAGAGATCTTAAGTGAGTGTGATACTCTTCCTTTTAACGTTTATGATAGTGAAACAGAAGTAAGTGAAAACATTGGACTAAAATATCGTTATTTGGATTTAAGAAGAGATAGATTAAAAGAAAATATCTTAATACGTCATCAAGTTTGTCAAAGTGCAAGACAATACTTAAATGACTTGGGATTCATTGAAATTGAAACCCCTGTTTTATGTAAATCTACACCAGAAGGTGCAAGAGATTATTTAGTTCCTTCTAGAATCAATAAAGGATCTTTTTATGCTCTTCCTCAAAGTCCTCAAATTTTTAAACAACTTTTAATGGTTTCTGGTTTTGAAAAGTATTACCAAATTGCCAGAAGTTTTCGAGATGAAGATTTACGTGCTGATAGACAGCCAGAATTTACGCAAATTGATTTAGAGATGAGTTTTGCCGAAGAAGAAGACGTATGGCATGTAACAGAAGGGATGATTAAAAAAATTGTAAAAGATGTAAAAAAAATTGAATTGGATGATTTTCCTCGCTTACCTTATAAAGAAGCTATGGATCGTTTTGGAACAGAAAAACCTGATACAAGATTTGAAATGGAATTGAAAGATTTAACCGAAATTCTTCGAGGAACGAAAATGAATGTATTTAATAATGTTATTGAAAATGGTGGAATCGTTAAATGTTTAATTGTTAAAAATAATGGCGACAAATATTCTAGAAGCGATGTAGAACATTTAACCGATTTTGTTAAAATTTATGGTGCAAAAGGACTCGCATGGTTAAAATACGATAACGATACATTTAATGGGGTTATTGCAAAAAATTTAGAAGTTGAAAAATTAGAACAAATACAAAAAAAATATCAAATAGAAAATAATGATTTGATTTTAATTGTAGCAGATACGAAAAAAATAGTTTATGCTTCTTTAGGAGCTTTACGGATTAAAATTGCTAAAGAATTAAGTTTAATCGATGAAACTAAATTAAATTTTCTTTGGATTACTGATTTTCCTTTTTTTGAATACTCAGAAAGTGAAAAAAGATGGAAAGCGGAACACAATCCATTTACAATGGTACAAGATATAAGTACCATTAATGATCCAGAGAATTGTTTATCAAGAAGTTATGACTTAGTAGTAAATGGTTATGAGTTGGCCAGCGGTGGTGTACGAAATCATAAAAAAGATGATTTAAAAGAAATATTTAAAGCTCTGAGCATAAGCGAAGAAGACGCAAAAATTCGTTTTGGATTTCTCTTAGAAGCATTTAAATATGGAGTGCCTCCTCATGCTGGGATTGCACCAGGATTAGAAAGACTTGTTATGGTTTTAACAGGGAGCAACGATATAAAAGATGTTATAGCTTTTCCTAAAACCCAAAGTGCCAGCGATTTAATGAGTGAAGCACCAACAGAAGTTAGCTTAAAACAGCTAGAAGAACTAGGAATTCAAATTTTAAAGGAGGACAAATTCAATGCCTAAATTTACAAGTGAATTAGTTAATGATTTAGCTAAAAAGCTATTAATTGGCTTAACTCCAGAAGAAAATAAAATAGTATTAGATGAATTTTTGATTATTGATGAGAATTTACAGAAAGTAGAAAAATTTGAAAATATCAAAAGCGTAGAGCCAATGACACACTGTTTGGATGATTTTATTTATACATTACGGGAAGACGAAATAAAACCTTCCATATCGATAGAAAATGCTTTAAGAAATTGTGAGAAAGTAGAAGGAAGAGAAGTAGAAGTTCCAAAAGTTGTAGGAGGAGAAAATTAATGGATAAAACAATTAAAGAATTGCATGAAATGTTACAAAACGGTGAAATGACTAGTAAAGATTTAATACAAGAGTCATTAAAAAAATCTTATGAAGTCCAAGAAAAATACAATGCTTTTGTAACAATTTTAGACGATGCCAAAGAAACTCCTGTTACCAATAATTTGCTATCTGGAATACCTTTTGGAATTAAAGACAATTATAGTACTAAAGATATTTTATCGACAGGCTCATCCAATACTTTAAAAAATTATGTACCTTTTTTTAATGCCACAGCAGTGGAAAAATTATTATCAGCTGGAGCAGTACCAATAAATAAAACCGTTTTAGATGAATTTGGCATGGGTGGTACAGGAACAACTGGACACACTGGTATTGTTAAAAATCCATGGGATTCTACTCGAATAACAGCTGGTTCAAGTGCTGGTAGTGCTTGTGCGGTAGCAGCAGGAGTTTATCCATACGCTTTAGGAAGTGATACTGGAGATTCTATCCGCAAACCCGCTGCTTATTGCGGGATAGTTGGATACAAACCAACCTATGGTATGATTTCACGATATGGCTTGTTTCCATTTGCATCAAGTTTAGATCATTGTGGTGTTTTAGCTAGAAATGTTCAAGATGTTGCTATTGTTGTGGATACCATGAAAGGATTAGACGATAAAGATATGACTACATGGGATTCTAGTACTATTCATTTATATGAAAACCTAGATGGAAAAGTAGGCGGAAAAAAATTATGTTACATTAAGGAATTATGTGATATTGAAAATTATGAAAATCCAACAGAAGAATTAAAACGTCATTTAGAAAATTTTAAGGAAAAATTAGCTATTTGTGAAAAATTAGGAATGGAAGTAGTAGAAGTTTCCATTGACAAAAAATTATTAAGTGCTTTACCCAGTGTATATGTCGCCATTTCTTGTGCTGAAGCAACAAGCAATTTGTCCAATTTAACAGGAATTCTTTTTGGATCTAGAGGCGAGGGAAGAAATATAATGGAAATGATGATGGATCATCGAACGAAAGGATTTTCTCCTTTAATCAAACGTCGTTTTGTCATAGGTTCTTATATTTTACAAAAAGAAAATCAAGAGCGATATCTAAAAAATGCTCAAAGAGTTAGAAGATTATTAGTAGATACTTGGAAAAATTTATTTAAAACCTTTGATGCAGTCATTCTTCCAGTAGGTTCAGGTCCAGCCAAACATTTAGATAGTGGCAATGATATTTTAACAAAAAATGCAGAAATTTTAGAAGAACATTTACAAATTGGTAATTTTGGTGGGTTTCCCTCTATTACTATCCCAGATGGTTTTATAAACAATCTTCCTGTTGCTTTAAATATTACAGGGAACTGTTATGATGATGAAAATGTTTTAAATATTGCTTATGCAATAGAAAGTGCCATGCCTTATAAAAATCAAATTGCAAAGGAAGTGAGTCATGAGTAAATACAAAGCTGTAATTGGTCTCGAAATGCATTGTGAATTTAAAAGTAATTCCAAAGTATTCTCAAGTGCTAGAAATTCTTATAGTGAAATTCCTAATGAAAATATAAGTGCCGTTGATATGGCATTTCCGGGCATTCTTCCAGTAGTTAATAAAAAATGCGTTCGAGATGCTTTAATGATGAGTATGGTTTTACACTGTAAACAGCCAGAGTTTATGTATTTTGACCGTAAAAACTATTATTATCCTGACTTGCCAAAAGGATATCAAATCACGCAAATGACTGAACCAGTAGGAATAGATGGTTGTATTGAAATTGAATGCAATGGTGAAAGAAAGAAAGTATTTATACATGATATTCATTTAGAAGAAGACACGGCTAGTCTAGATCATTATTACGATACATCTTGTATTGATTACAATCGAGCTGGTGTTCCTTTAGTAGAACTTGTGACAGAACCCTGTTTAAATAGTGCTGAAGAAGCGGTAACTTTTTTAGAAACTATGCGTAGTATTTATAAATATTGTGATGTTTCTGAAGCAGATACTAAAAAAGGACAAATTCGATGCGATGTAAATATTTCCATTATGGATTGGGATGCAACAGAATATGGTACACGAGTGGAAATTAAAAATGTAAACTCATTTGGTGGTGTTCGAGATGCCATTAATTATGAAATAAAACGTCAAAGCGAATTAAAAGATGCTGGAAGATACAGTGAAGTGGAACAAGAAACAAGAAGATGGGACGAAGAAGAGGGTAAAACAATACGTATGCGTAGTAAAGTGGATGCCATTGACTACAAATATTTTGTTGATCCCAATTTACCTAAATTTAAAATTGCAAAAGAATGGTTAGAGGAAATCAAAAAAGACATTCCTCTTCTTCCTCTAGAACGGAAAGAAAAATATATTCGAGAGCTTGGTTTGAGTGATTACGATGCTGGAATTATTGTTAAAGAACGTAATTATGCTGAATATTTTGAAGAATGTTTAGAATTAGGTATTGATGCAAAAACCGCAAGCAATTGGCTATCCACTCAAATATTAGGACAAATAAATGAAAAAGAAATATCTTTAAAAGAATTTTATTTAACTCCGACTCTTTTAAAACAAATTGTAGAGGAAGTAAATAAGGGGACCATTTCATCAAAACAAGCAAAAGAAGTTTTTTATAAATCTATAGATGAAAAAAAAGAACCTAAGAGTTTTATTACAAACGATATGACTCAAATTTCTGATAAAAGGGAATTAGAAAATATTATCAATACAATTTTAGAAGAAAATAGAAATCAGGTAAAAGAATACAAAAATGGTAAAGATAATTTATTTGATTATTTTGTAGGTCAAGTTATGAAAAATACACGTGGAAAAGCCAATCCAATTTTAACAAAAGACATTTTGAAAGAAAAATTAAATAATTAAAAAGATAAAACTAAAAAGAAAATAGATTTATCTTTTTTTATGATATACTAAAAAAGTGAGGCTATATGAATAAAATAAAAAATCTATTTAAAAATATTATTAATTTTTTTAGAAGTATACGAGTAAGTACTATATATAAAATAGTAGGAATTGTTTTGTTGTTTGCTATATTGCTTTGGATTTATACGATAGGGAAACAAAGTATTACTTTAAAAGAAAAAAATCAGCACCATTTATTATTAAGTGGAAAGATCATAAACAAAGGAAATGATTATATAATTATTGAAGATTTATCCCGAAATGAATATCTAATTCCAACTACTATTGCAGAAACTTATTCTATTGGAAGTGAAATAAATGTAACTATTGATAAGATAGTTGAACAAGGAACAACAAATACTCCAACAATTGTATCAAGTAATAAAATAAATATTATAAACGAAAAGAAAGAAAATAAAAATGCAGACTCAGAAACTATTAATTATATAGCAGAAACAGAAAAATATTTAGAGGATAGGAATTTGCAAGAAGAAGCAAAACAGCGTTTTATAAATATTGTTGACTTTTTATTTTATAATGACAGTGTGAATGGGTATACCTTAAATGATTTAACAGCAAAAACAAAATTGAAAATATTAAAAATTGTCTTAACGATTGATGATAAAATAGAAAGAGAATTTCCAGGCTATAAAGAAACTATTTCAAGTACAACAAATAAAGTTTATACAGGAATAAAAATAAAAATTATTGAAAACTATTTAAACACTGCTGTTAAAATTTGTAAATATGACAAAACTTTATGTGAAACAGCAAAACAAGATTTCCAAGACATAAAAAAATCTTTTTCAATTACATGGGATAGTATCAAAAATTTAATTGCAAATAGTACGCAACTTTTAAAAGAGTGGTATGAGATTTATAGTGGAAAAACAAGTTAGAATATGGTATATTTAATATGATAAAGAGGTGTTACTATGTTTGGAAAAATAAAATTTATTGGTGAAAATATAGCTTATATTGAAAACGAAGGTGGAGATGCAGGAACTTCTGACCTTATGAATAGAAATGTTATTTTTGAAGCCCCTAATCAACGTATTTTAGGTGAAGTAACAGAATTTAATAAAGAAGAAATTAAAATACGCTTTCTTGGAGAATACTTAAACGGAAAATATGTAAATGGTGTTATTCGCAAGCCATTATTATCAAGTACAGTTCGTATCATCAATAGTGAAGAATTAACAGAACTTGTTGGACATGAGAGCGATACATCTTTTGTACTTGGAAACAGTGCAATTTATAAAGAATATAAAGTTTGTCCTAGTATTAATGATTTATTATCCAATCATATAGGAATTTTTGGAAATACAGGAAGCGGAAAATCATGTGGAATTGCAAGAATGGTTCAAAACTTATTTAGCAATCCCCATATGTTATCCTACAACGCAAATATTTTTGTATTTGATGCGTATGGAGAATACAAAAATGCTTTTGGAAGTATAAATAAAATTAATCCCAATTATAGTTATAAATTCATTACTACAAATCCAATAGAAAATGATGATTTTCTATTACAGATTCCTGTTAGTTTACTAAATTTAGATGATTTTGCTCTTTTATTACAAGCGACTAACCATTCGCAACTTCCTATTATTGAAAGAACAATTCGTTTAGCTAAAATTTTTAGTCAAGAATCAAATGAGTCTATAAAGTATAAAAATCATTTAATAGCAAAAGCATTGCTTGCAATTCTTTTTAGTAATCAAACGACTGCAAGAAAGAAAAATGAAATATTTCAAATTATTGAAGTTTGCCATACAAAAGAATTTAATTTTGATAGTACCATCAATGGATTAGGATATACAAGAACCTTTTCAGAGTGCTTTGAAATTGATTCAAATGGTTATTTTGGAGAAAGTGTCTTGATTACAGATTATATTTTAAAACACATTGAAGATTCTTTTGAAGAAATGGAAGAACCTAAAGAGTTTAGTTATTCTTTACTTGATTTTGCCAAAGCTTTGGAATTTACAATGATTAGTGAGGGTTTTCAAAACAACGAAAGACTATATGACAATGCCATTATTTTAAAAGTCCGTTTAAGTACTATTTTGAATACCAAAGTAGGAAAATATTTTACAAATAATGGTTTCACTTCCATTGAAAAATATGTAAGCAGTTTGGTTATTAAAAATAATCGTAAAGCACAAATTATTAATATTAATCTAGAAGATGTAGATGATACGTATGCAAAGGTAATTGTTAAAATTATGGCACGATTGTTTTTTGAATTTTCAAAAAATCTAAAGCAAAGAGCGACTATTCCATTTCATATCTTTTTAGAAGAAGCTCATAGATATATACAAAAAGACAATGATAATTATTTACTTGGATATAATATTTTTGAACGAATCGCTAAAGAAGGTCGTAAATATGGAGTAATTTTAGGGATTATAAGTCAAAGACCGGTTGAAATATCTGATACCGTTATTTCTCAAGTTTCTAACTTTTTAATATTTAAAATGACGCATCCTAAAGATATTAAATATATTGAAGAAATGCTTCCAAATATATCTAGTGATGTCATTGAAAAACAAAAAACTTTGCAACCTGGAAGTTGTGTTGGATTTGGTTCAGCTTTTAAAATACCTATGATTATGCGTTTAGAGCTACCCAATCCACTTCCATACTCATCGAATTGTGATGTAGCAATGAGATGGAACGTAAAGCAAAATGTAACTACTAAAAACAATTCAGAGCAATTATAAATTGCTTTTTTATTGTAAAATAGCTCTGGTTTAGAAAGGAAGAAACTATTTATGACCAATATAGATTGTAAAGAAATAGCAAAAATGATATTTCATATTCAAAAAGATTTTCCAGCCGATATGGATTATTTTTTTAATTTCATTCAATTATATTTAGATAATGAAGGAAGAGAATATATAAAATCAATTTCTGAAATGATATTTTCAGAAATTTTAAATAATTTTTTTGCTTTTAAAAATAGACAATTAAAAACTACTCTTACGAAAATAACCATTCTTATAAGGCAAATTTAAATGAACAAGATAAACTTCTTTAAATTCTTTCATGGAAATATTAAAAATTATTAAAGAATCAAAAAAAGAGACAATAGAAACAATTTATTATACAGAATTCTATAATTATCTTTTAGTGCCTTATAACTAACGCATTAAATCCCTCTTTTCACTCATTTAATAATACAGAAACAGTTTATACACCTACACTTTTTTATTTGGAGCAATTAGGGTATAAAAAAAGAAACATAAAACCAATAATAGCTCAAAGCAAAAAACAAAAACTTAAAATGTAGAAAGAATGAAATTAGGGCTAGAATTAACTCAATATGAACTTATAGAAGCTAGAATAAAAAGAAGAACGTTGGAAAAATCGTTAAAACCGCAAGAATTGCATAAATTTATTTGAGTTTTTAAAAATAATATGATACAATGAAAACACCTGAAGGATATAGTTTGTTTTACATAAAACCGACTATTGGATATTCTTGGGAATCTAATTGAAGTGTGGTGTAGAATACTAACCCATTAAGTGTTGTTAGGATCCTAAAGCATTTCATGTGATGCCCACCTCGCGTGAGCGGGCTTTTATCCAAACAAACTTTCCTTCGGGTTTTTATTTTGAGGTGAAATATGTTTGACAGAACTTTAAGAATAATAGATGCTTTTTTATTAGATAAGATTAAAAAGCAAAACGTTTTATTAGTAGGGGTTGGAGGTGTAGGAGGTTTTGCTTTAGAAAGTTTAGTACGATTAGGTATACAAAACATAACAATCGTAGATGCAGATAAAATTGAGGAATCTAATTTAAATAGACAACTAATTAGCACAAGCAAAAATATTGGCAAATATAAAGTTGATATTGCAAAAGAAAGAGCATTGAGTATTAATCCAAATTGTTGTGTTAAAACATATAACTTATTTTTAAATGAGGAAAATTTTAATGATATTTTCAAGGATAAATACGATTATATATTGGATGCTTGTGATACGATTACAACAAAATATTTGCTCATAAAAAAAGCACTCGATACAAAAACTAAAATAATTTCATGTATGGGAACAGGCAATCGTTTTGAACCTAATAAAATAACTATTACAAGTTTAAATAAAACTTATAATGATCCTCTTGCAAAAGCAATGCGTTCCATTTTAAAAAAAAACCATATCTCTTTAAATATTCCTGTTATTTGGAGCAGTGAAGTTCCTAAAAAAACAAAAGAAAAAGTACCAGGCTCAATTGTTTTTGTACCTGCTACTGCTGGAATAGAAATGACATATTTTCTTTTAAAAGATATTATAAATAAAAGCTAATTTGCTTTTTTTAATACTTCTAATAAGTATTCTGGATTTTCTTCCTCATTTATAATTTTATTAATTGCCATTACTATTGGCATTTTTATATGCTTTTTTGTAAATAAATGAATAAAAAATGGTATAGAAGAATATCCCTCAATTGTATTTTTTTCTTTAAAAGCATCGGTTTCTTTTTTACTTCGTTTTTTTCCATACATTAAGCCTAAGGTATAATTACGACTCTTTATAGAGGAACATGTAGCAATCAAATCTCCAAAACCAGCTAAACTATGCAAAGTATTTAAAGAAGATTCAAAATGATATAAAATGGTTTCTAATTCTTTATAAGTTATTGTTAAATAATAGGCAAGAGTACTTTCTTTATAACCCATACCAGCTAAAATTCCAGATCCGATTGCATAAACATTTTTAAGGCTTCCACATAGAGAAATCCCTTTAAAATCTTTTGTGAAAATAAGTTTTGTATTGGTTCTATCAAAGGTCTTTGACAAACATTCTCTTATATTTTTCGTTTTACAAGCGACTGAAAAAGCAATAGGATCTAAAGCAACAACGTCTTCTGCAAAAGTTGGACCACTTAAAACAACAAGAGGATTATTTACGCTTTTTTTAACAATTTCATAAGGAAATTGTTCTTTCCCATTTTTTAATAAAATCCCTTTTGTACCAATACAGATAGGAATTCTTTTATTTATTTTCTCTTTTAAAACTTCACAAACATCTTCCAAATAAAAATTACTTGTCATTAAAAAAAGAATATTTATTTCATTTAATACTTCGTCATAAGAATTTGTAAGAACAATATTATTTGGAAATACTTTTTCTTTAAAAAGTGAAACCATTTTCTTAGTTTTTTGATAATCTTCCACTAATTTTTCATTTTCACTCCACATTATAATTTTATTATTGGTATTTTGTGCTAAAACATTTCCTAAAGCTACACCAAAGACACCTGTTCCAATAATTCCAATTTTCATTATTCATTACCACCTTTCATTTCATTATACAATTTGTTCATATTGTCTTCAACCTTATTTCTTTTATTATGATAGTATTTCTTTCCCTTTAAATTTGCTGGTAGATATTCTTGATACACCCAATCATTTTTATAATCATGTGGATATTTATAAGAAGTACTACTGGTTTTAATATGATTAGGAACATTTCCTGTATTTCCAGCATGAATATCATTTATGGCTTGATTTATAGCTAAATAAGCACTATTACTTTTGGGAGAGAGAGCCATTTCTGTTACAACAACGCCTAATGGAATACGGGCTTCTGGAAGACCGAGTAGTTCGGAGGCATGGATAGCCGCCATTACTTTTGGTCCAATACTAGGATTTGCTAATCCAATATCCTCATATGCAATCACACTCATACGTCGATAAATGCTATCTAAATCTCCAGCTTCCAATAGTCGTCCTAAATAATGAATGGCTGCATCAACATCACTTCCTCGAATTGACTTTTGAAAAGCTGATAAAACATCGTAGTGACCATCTTCGTTCTTATCATGAAAAAAAACTGGTTTGCTATTAATTTGACTTACTAAATCTATATCTATTTTTTTATCATTTGAAGAAGAATAAGAAACCTCTAATAAATTAATTGCACTTCGAAAATCTCCACTAGAAAGCTTAGCAATATAAGAAAGAGTTTCTTCATCAATAGTAATAGTATTTAATTTTTTACATGCTCTTTTTAAACCCAAAATAATATCTTCTAAAGAAAGTTCATGCAATTCAAAAATCTGTACACGACTACGAATTGCAGGATTAATTTTATGATAAGGATTCGAAGTGGTAAGACCAATTAAAATAATTAAACCACTTTCAATATAAGGTAAAAGTAAATCTTGCTTATCTTTATTCATTCGATGGATCTCATCAAGGACAACCACCATTTCTCCATGAATCTTTGCTTCTTCAATTACAATGTCAAAATCTTTCTTATTATTAATAGTTGCATTCAAAAAGCGACACAAAACGCCTAACTCATGTACAATTGCATTTGCTATGCTTGTCTTTCCAATACCTGGTTTTCCATACAAAATAAAAGAAAATATTTTTTTGTTTTTTACCATATTGGATAAGATTTTTCCTTCACCAATTAAATGAGTTTGACCAATCACCTCATTTAAAAACTTAGGTCTTAACGTATTTGATAAAAGTTCCATACTATCACCTTTATTTATTATAACATAGAATTCTTTTGAAAATAGCTGTAAAAACGAATTTCAATTTATAAAAAAATTTTTGTTAAATTGACAGATATAAAAAATTTTCTTATACTTTAAATAGAATAGAGTGACTTATATGAATAATCAAGAATATTATACAAAATATTTAGATTCCTTACAATTTGAAAGAAAATTATCCAAAAATACCATTCTTTCTTATCAAGACAATTTAAATCGTTTTGAAGAATTTATAAGTGGTAAAAAAATTAAAGATATAACCCAAAAAGATATAGAAGCGTATTTAAAATTTAATGACTTAATGGCCGAAAAAAGCAAAGCTCACTATCTAACAGTAATCCGTAATTTTTATCAATTTTTAGTATACGAGGATTTAATGGATAAAAATCCATGTGAAACCATAAAACAGCCGAAAATAAGCAAAACTTTACCTCATTATTTAACAGAAGAAGAAACATACAAACTGCTTGATTTTCCATTAAATACGCCCTTTGATTATCGCAATAAAGCTATGTTGGAATTATTATATGCAACAGGCATTCGGGTAAGTGAACTTGTAAATCTTAAATTAACTAATATTCATTTAGATGAAGATTTAATTCGAGTTATGGGGAAGGGGAGTAAAGAACGACTTTGTCCAATTAGTGAAATTTGTGAAAAATATTTACGTATTTATATTTATGAATATAGAAATGGTTTACTTAAAAATAAAACAAGTGAATATTTATTTATCAATAATTTTGGGAACCCAATCACAAGACAAGGATTCTTTAAAAATTTAAAACAAATAGCCCAAATGCAAAAAATTGAAAAAGAAATAAGTCCACACACCATAAGACATTCTTACGCCACTCATTTACTTAGCCATGGGGCAGACTTACGAATTATCCAAGAATTACTTGGACATAGTGATTTAGCTACCACTGAGATCTATACGCACATTGTAAATGAAAAAATAAAAAGTGAATATGAAAAACATCCACATGCAAAAAAAGAAGGAAATTAAAATTATTTTTCTAATTTGTAAAGTTTTTACTAATACAATAAAAAACCTAGTGTTTCCACTAGGCTCAACTGCACTATAAAACGTACAGCTTAAGAATTTAAAAAAATTAAATTCTATTAACGACTTTGTTCGTTTTTACTAGATTTTCTATTATTTCTAGAATTTTCATTTTGTTTTTGATTATTTTGTCTACTATTATGAGTTCTAGAATTACTATTAGAATTTCTACTATTACGAGAATTAGTATTATTATTTCTTTCCATAATTTCTTTACCTCCCATTAGTATTATGTACTTTTTATAAAACTTAATTCATAAATTATAATGGTGATACTATGGAAATTATTGGACCTTTACTAATTTCTACCATTGCAGGATTATCAACGACTATTGGTTCATTGGTTATATTTTTAAAGATAAAAAAGAAAAACATTACAAAATTTATATCATTCTGTTTAAGTTTATCAATCGCCATTATGATAGGAATTAGTATATCAGAATTGATTCCAGAATCTTTATTTCAACTTTTAAATAAAAACATAGGCAAAGGTGTTATTATAAGTATTGCCTCTTTTATTATTGGTGTAATTTTAATCAAAATTTTTACCATTTTAATTGAGAAGCAAAAGAAAAATGCTACTAATTTATATAAATTAGGCATTTTAAGTATGTTAGCGTTAATGTTTCATAATTTTCCAGAAGGAATTGCTACATTCTTAAGTGCTTATCAAGATATGGATTTAGGAATTAAATTAGGTATTGCCATTATGCTTCATAATATTCCAGAAGGTATTAGTATAGCTGTACCCATTTATTATGCTACAGGAAGCAAAAAAGAAGCTATAAAAAAAGCATTTATTTCTGGTCTAGCAGAACCTATTGGTGCCATCCTTGCTTTTCTACTATTCAAAAATTTTATTACCAATACCTTCATTAGTATTATTCTTTTATTGGTTGCTGGAATTATGATTACCATTTCAATCGAAGAAATATATCCAGAAATTAGAAAATACAAAGAAAATAAATTATTTTATTTTGGAATAATTACTGGGATAGTATTATTAATAATAAATCATTTTTGTTTTTAAGAAAGAAGGATTCTCATGAAAAGAGTAGGGATATTCCTAAGAGATTATAAAAGTAGTTCTAATAATAATCTGTTAGCCATTCGAAAAGATTTAATAGAATATTTAAATAAATATATCCTTGAAATTATTTGTATTCCAATTTCTTATGAAAATAATGAATACGAGGAACTGGAAAAAATAGTTAAATTAATACAAACCTGTAATGGTATAATATTGCCAGGTGGTGGAGGAGAAATAGAAGACTTAGACTTAAAAATAGTAAAATATTTATTTGAACAAAATATTCCCACATTAGGTATTTGTATGGGAATGCAAATGATGGCATTAGCTTTTGATGGTGACTTAAAAAAATTAAATACAACGATGCACCAAAGTGAAAAAAAATATGTACATGAAATAAAGATCAAAGAGGGAAGTAAGCTTTTTGATATAATAAAAGAGCCTACTATATTAGTAAATAGCAGACATAGTGAATATATTACTACAACAGATCTTTCTATATCTGCCATATCAAGTGATTTAAAAATAGAAGCAATTGAAAATTCTATTAAAAAATTTTTTATTGGTGTTGAATGGCATCCAGAAAGTTTAAAAGAAAATATTTATTCTAAAAGATTATTTGATTTTTTTATTAATTCTTTAAAATAGCAAACAATAAAGATAAATCTTAATAAGAACATACGAAATCAAGTATATCTCTTTTTGCATGTCCTGTATTGTGTGTTTTCTTTAATTATATAACGCAGAAATCTTTAAGTTAACATAACATATATTATGCGAAATTTAAAAACAAAATAAAAAAAGGCTATTAAACCTTTCGAGATTCTATTTCTGCAATTTTTTCAATAACTTCTTGAGCATTTGCTTCATTAATTTCCGTATATCCTAGCTCTTTTAAAGCTTGAATTTTAATAGTATTTAATTGTTGAGTACGACTTAACTTTTCTTCATTTTTTTGTTCTATTTCTTGAACAAAACGCTTATGACTTTCAGCAAGTTTGCTTCTACTAGCACCACCATTATTATATAAAGTTAACGCGGAATATAAAATACCTTCAAAAATAAACTGTTTGTCTTCATTGAATTTATAATCCTCTGGATTTGTAAATCCTGTTGTTTTAGACATATAACCAAAAATATATTTTATTTCAGGAACATTATCTATAGACTGCATCATATGATACAAATATTGAATGGCATAAAAGTTTTCTTCTTTTTTAGATTCATCTAATAATTTTTCTTTTAATAAATAAGACAAATCTGCAAGAAGTGATTGTTCTTCTTTATTTAATCCTTTCATATCAAAGTAGCTATCCATTTCGCTGGAAGATTTAACACCTTGATTCAATCTTGATTCAACAGCCATTAAGTAATCAGTTGTTACTTTAAGAGCTTTAATTGTGCCTTCTTCTCCATCTTCTATGTCTAGTAATTTGTACAATAAAATCTTTTTTTCTTTTGGCCATTTATTGATGTCATCCAATTCCAAGTAATTATATACCATCTGACGACTAACTCCTAAATATTTAGCAAGCCTAACCTTTGAAATTCCTAATTCTTGTAATAATTCATTCAAACGATTCATCTAGTTTACCTCCTTGATTTTACATTTAAATTATATCATTTAACACTTATTTGTCAAGTGTAAATGAGTGTAAACTTATATATAAAATAATTTTTCTCCATTCTTATAAATATCTTTTATAATGCCACTTCCTAAGCATTCTTCTCCTAAATAAAATACACAAGCCTGCCCTGGAGTCACTGATTTTACTCTTTCTGGATAAGAAACTTTGATGTGATTTTCATCAATGTAGTCTAAAACAACAGGATAATCTTCTCCCCGATAACGAAATTTTGCAGTACAATTTCTTGGACGATTTTCACTAATGAAATTAATATCTTCCAAAATACAAGCATCACTATACAAATATTCACTATCTCCAAAAGCAACATATAGAATATTATTATTTACATCCTTCCCACAAACATAGTGACGTTTTTCATCCCCACTAATTCCTACATTTCTTCGTTGACCAATGGTATAATTCATTAATCCTGTATGCATTCCTATTTTTGTACTGGTTTCAACGTTTAAAATTGGTCCTGGATTAGGTTTTAAATAATTTTTAATGAACTCTTGATAATTACGTTCTCCAATAAAACAAATTCCTGTAGAATCTTTTTTTTGAGCAACATTTAATCCAATTTCCCTTGCTATTTTACGCACCTCTGTTTTTTCCAAATTTCCTAAAGGAAATAATACATTTTCAAGTTGTTCTTTTGAAATTTTTGCTAAAAAATAGCTTTGATCTTTATTTAGATCTATACCACGTAATAATTTGTTATTTTTGCATCTAGCATAATGACCTGTTGCCATATAGTCAGCCCCAAGCTTCATAGCTTCTTTTTTAAATAAATCAAACTTAATATATTTATTGCATAATAAATCTGGATTAGGTGTTCTACCCTGTTCCAATTCCTTTAAAAAATAAGTAAAAACAAAATTCCAATATTCTTTGATAAAATCAACACGATGTAAAGGAATATTTAAAATCTTACATGCTTCTAAAGCGTCATTATAATCTTGTTCTTGAGGGCATATATTATTATTCAAATTTGGATTTCCGTTTATATCATTATTTACTAAACTATCCCAATTTCGCATAAAAAGTCCTTCTACTTCATATCCATCTTTTTTTAATAAATAAGCTGCTACAGCAGAATCTACTCCGCCCGATATACCAACAATTACTTTAGTCATAATACCACCTAATTCATTTCCATTATAACAAGAAATGAATGCAAAAGAAAGATAAGAAAACACCTAATTTTTACACTTTTTATCCTAATATAAATATTATAAGACGATTGCCAAGAAAATAAATAAAAACATCATTAATTAAAACTAAAATAATAAAAACAAAAATAAACTTTAAATTTTTTATAAAATCATAGCTTTTATTTTTTAAACAAATAATATAGCTTTTTATATAATGAACTGATTTCACAAATAGCAAGAACAAGAAAAACAAAAAGATAAATTTTACAAGAAGAAAATAAATTAGAAAATACCAAATTGCGTTTATTTTGTAAAGAGAAAAGAAAATTGGTAAAATAAATCCTATAGAAATTCCTTCAAAAAAAATATAAAAAACTAAAAAAGGAAGCCCAACAAAACAAAACAATGTAGAACAAATAAGAAGTAAAATAATGAAATGATAAAATATATTTTTTATTGTAAAAATATTTTCTTGAAATAGATTAGTCATTGAAAGAAGAATGGTCTCTTTAATAGAAGGCTCTTGTTTAAAATAGAAAAGAATTCCTGTAGCAAAGCCAAAAAGAAATAGTATTGTTATAAATAAAAATAAATTTTTGTGTCTTTTTAAGCTTGTCCAAATTGATTTCATTTTATCACCTTTTTTAAATCTTATTTACTAACTAAAAAAAATATGATAAATTTATAAGTATTAGAGGTGAATTTCATGAAAAAAAGAACTAGAAAAATACTTGTTTGGACTATGTTACTATTAATGATAGGAAGTGTATTTGCAACACTTATTGGCTATATGCTTTCTGCAAATTAAGAACCTAAGGAATTAGGTTTTTTTCTTGTATGTTATTCTTTTTTATTATATAATAAGAAAAAATAAAGAGGATAGTGAAATTTATGTTTAAAGAATATGATTATGAAAAATTACCCGTTGTTGATATCGTTAATGAAATGATTTTAGATGCAGCAAAAAAAAATGCGAGTGACATCCATTTTGACCCTACTCCAACCATTTTAAATGTTCGAATAAGAATTGATGGAGAATTAATTAATTATGCAACGGTTCCCGAATCTGTAAAGAATCCTTTAATCACACGCATCAAAATTATTTCTGGAATGAATATTACAGAATCAAGACTTCCACAAGATGGAGCAATAAAAAATTTAATTAAAGACGATAGTTTGGATTTACGTGTTTCTTCTCTTCCTACTGTATATGGTGAAAAAGTAGTAATTCGTATTTTGGATTATAAAATGAGTACCAATGGGTTAGAATCTTTAGGATTTTCGCAAAAAAATTTAGCAAAAGTGCAAAAATTAATCAATGAACCTAATGGAATTCTTTTAATCACTGGTGCAACGGGTACTGGAAAATCTACAACAGTTTATTCTATGTTGCAAAGTTTAAATACAACGGAAAGAAATATTATCACAGTAGAAGATCCTGTAGAAATGAAACTTGCTGGTATTAATCAAGTACAAACTATGAGTGAAATTGGTTTAACTTTTGCAAACGCTTTAAGAAGTATTTTAAGACAAGATCCCAATGTTATTATGATTGGAGAAATTCGTGATGACGAAACAGCTAGAATTGCTGTACGTGCTTCTATTACTGGACACTTAGTACTATCTACAATTCATACAAATAATTCTTTAAATACCATTGAAAGACTTTTAGACATGGATGTAGAACGTTATTTGTTAGGATCAGCTCTTACTGGAGTAATTAGTCAAAGATTAGTTAAAAAACTATGCCCAAAATGTCGTACTTCAAGACCAGCTACACTATATGAAAAAAACGTATTTAAGCAAGTATTAGGAATGGATATTACAGACATTTATGCTCCCGTTGGATGTGATGAATGTTATCAAGGATATAAAGGACGTATTGCCATACAAGAAGTACTAGTAATCGATCAAAATATACGAGACGCGATTACTAATGATATACGAAAAGAAGAATTACGAAAACTAGTCTACAAAAAAGATTCAACTATTACACTTTTAGAAGATGGATTAACCAAAGTTATGGAAGGTCTATCAAGTTTTGAAGAGATTTTAAGAGTTATAGATATTGATGACGACTTAGGTAGTGAAGAAATAAATATAAAAAACGCATTAATTGGTAAAACACAAGAAGTAACACCAATAGAAACATTGTAAAATTTTTACAAAAAATACTAATTATTGTTAAAATGTCTTTATTTATAAGTTATAAATAACTGCAAAAATATTTTACTACTTTTGAAAACAAAAACATAAGAAATTATAACATTTTATAAGAATATCTTTCAAAAACAAAAAAGCCATAAACGCTTATAAATACAGGTTATAACGCTATTTAAGAACTTATAAAAAGATACTCATAAAAATGCAATATTTTTATAAAAAAACTATTAATTTGTTAATAGTTTTTTTACTTGTTTTAAATAATTAAAATAAAAAGAATATATATTTAAACTTTTCAAGAAAGAAAAAAACAATTAGTGTACTACTTGCTAAAAATGGTCCAAATGGTACTTCATTGTCTTTTTTTAAAAGCATGGAAGCTATCGCATATGGAAGAGCTAAAAAAGTAGAAAATACTAATGCAATTAAAGTAATTCTACTACCAGAAAACACAGAAAGTAAAATCGAAGAATTAAAAATAAATTTACTTTGACTAAGTGCTAAACCCATTACAAAAGCAAATTTTATATCTCCACCTCCCAGTGCCTCTTTTTTAAATAAAATGGTTCCAATTTTACCAATGACCAACATAATTAAAAATGAAAAAACACCACATAATACCGAAAAGAATACTTCATTTGCACCATAATACAAATATTTTAAGATAATAACAAAAAGACTTGAAATTAATAATGGAGAGTCTAATATTAACATATATTTAAAATCAGTAATAAAAATTAAAATAGTTAAAGAAGACAAAATTAAGGCTATAAAAAATTCATAAGAGACTCCAAATTTTAAATAAGATAGGAAAAAAAGAACTCCGGCAAATAGTTCATACAAAAGATATTCTTTTGAAAGTTTATGATTACATTTTAAACATTTTCCTCGTAAAATTAAATAGGAAAAAAGAGGTATTAATTCAAACCATTTTAAAAAATGATTGCAATAAGTACAATGGCTTCTAGGTCTTAGTAAGGATTCATTATTTGGTAGCCGTGTCCCTACAACATAGAAAAAAGAACCAAAAATAGTCCCTAAAATAAATATATATATACTACAAAACATAAAATCTCCTACTCTATTGAACTCATTAATCCAAACATTGGTAAAATAACAGCTAATATAATTACTCCTACTACAAGAGCTAGAAAAGCAATTAAAACTGGCTCAATAAAAGCTTTCAAATTATTTACTAAACTCTTATGCATCTCAGAATAATAATCACTTACTTTTTTCATCATATCCGCTAGGCGTCCTGTAGATTCTCCAGTTACTATCATATAATATGCAACATCAGGTATAGCCCACTGATTTTTAAATGATGCTGATATTTTGTCACCTTTTATTATGTTATCTATTGTATTATTCATAATTTCTTTATAAATTTCATTATTGGTAATTCGGCTTAATATTGTCATACTTTCAGTAATAAAAACATTGTTGGAAAGCAGTGAAGAAAAAGTTTTAGTAAAGATAGTAAGTTCATTATAAATAATAATATTACCTATTATAGGCATATGCATTAAAAAATATTGAATACTTTTTCGGAAAGCTTTAATTTTTTTATAACATAAATACAATGTTCCAAAAATCAATAAAACTATTAAAAATAGAAATAAAATATTTGCTTGTAAAAAATGACTTAAATTTACAATAAATAATGTTATACCCGTAATTTGTGCATTAGAAGTTTCATATATTTTAATAAATTCTGGAATAACATACAACAATATAAATGTAATTACTCCAATTGCAAAAACCATAATGATTGTAGGGTATGTAATAGCACTAATCATTTGTTTTCTTGTTTTTTCTAATTCTTCATAATAATTAGACATATCAGATAAGGTTGCTTCCAATTCTCCAGTTGCTTCAGCTGCTCGTATCATATTTATTAGTAAAGGAGGAAAGAGGTTTCCTTGCTTTTCTAAAGCTTTTGAAAAAGGTTCTCCCATCGTCAACTCATATATAATTGAACGAAAATATTTGCGATATTTCGTTTTCTTTTGCATTTGATTATTTAAAATTTTTACAGATTCTGTCAGTGTCAAACCGCTTTTAATATAGGTGGAAAGCTGAGTTAACCAAAACAACAAATCCTTATTAGACATTTTTATAGATAGAATACTTGACTCTCCATAAAAAAGATTTATTGTTTTACTAGTTTTAATATCATAGACTATGTAGCCTTCCTGTAGAAGAAACGTATTAACGTCTAGTTTAGAATAACCATTTACAGTTCCAGTTTCTAATTTTCCATCTCTATTTTTAGCTTTGTACTGAAATACGCGTGGAACATCACTTCGTATACTACCTTCATTTTGTAAATTAATGAGAAGTTTTGAACGCATTTCTTCTAATTTTCGATTTTGCTTTTTTTTAAACCACAAGTTATTTTGCTCCCTTCGCTTTGTATTTTCAACATTTTTCAATTGTAATTCTTCTTCTTTTTTTTCATTATTAACAATTTGTGTTGTATTTTGATACATTGAATTCACTTCTTTACTCGTTTGGCTAAATAAATTTTTAAATACATCTAAAAAAGCAAATTTCAACCCTTTAAAGAAAAAAAAGATGATATTTTTTACTACTAAAAAAGGAAGCAAAAAGACATTGGTCTTGTTTTTTCTATTTGCCATATTACTTATATTCTCCTTTATTATTCTTATTATTTAAATTATAACATAAAAATAATTCTTTTGCCTAGAAAAATGTGCAACATTGATCTAAAAACACATAAACTAGTATAAAGGTGATACTATATGTTTAATGTAGCGGGTCTATCCAAAGGATTAACTTTAACTAAAATTATTGGTGGAATTTCTAAAACTTTACAAATTGCAAATCAAGTAATTCCTTTATACCAAAAAGCAAAACCAATGATACAGAATGCAAGAAGTGTTATGGGTGTATTAAAAGAATTTAAAACCACTTCTCCTAAAGCCATTACAACTAAAGAAAACAAAGTAATTAATAAAAAATATTCCTCTAATGGCACAAAAAAAGAAGAAATAGCATCTCCTACTTTCTTTTTATAAATATTTTTTTAATAAATGCTTTTTATATAAAAGTATTAATTTTTCTTTCCAGTAATTCTTAGGAATTTTTTGATAAATTGTATTTAATTTTTCTTTTAAATAAAAATAATATTTTTTATTTTCACTATGATAGATTCCATAATACAATTCCCTTTTTTTATATTTTCTAAAAGTTTTTGTGTATTTTCCAACTATATAATAATGATTTTTATCATAAATTACTTTTTCATTTTCTAAATAAAATCCTAATTTTTTCATTTCTTTACGTAGTTCATACAAATCATTATTAGATTGTAATATCACTTTCTTTATTTTTTCTTGTTCCATTTTTTTTAAAATATGTAAGATTGTTGAAGTTCCCATACCAGAAATAATAATTGTATCAATTAAATTTTGATTAATTTTTTCTAAGCCATCTGACAAAACAGTAGGAATTCTCTTTTCTAGCTTTGCATTTTTTATATTTTGAATTGCATTAGATAGAGCATTTGGATTTACATCGGATGCCATTACACTTTGGCAAATACTATTTTGACATAAATAAATACTTAAGTAGGCATGATCACAACCAATATCAACAATTCGATCTGTTTCTTCTAAAAAAGAAGCTATGGCTTTTAACCGTAAAGATAACATTAGTCTGCTAAAAAGTCCTTTAATTTTTTAGCACGAGAAGGATGTCTTAATTTACGTAAAGCTTTGGCTTCAATTTGACGAATACGCTCACGAGTAACATTAAATCTTTTACCTACTTCTTCTAAAGTATGACTAGTTCCATCGACTAATCCAAAACGTAGCTCTAATACTTCTTGTTCTCTTTCTTGCAAAGTCTCTAAAACTGCACGGATTTCTTCTTTTAAAATTTCATTTGTTGCGTATTCCTCTGGAGTCATGCTACTTGCGTCAGGCACAAAATCTCCTAAATGAGAATCTTCTTCTTCCCCAATAGGTGTTTCTAAAGAAACTGGATCTTGACTTATTTTAATTACTTCACGAACTTTTTCAACTGAAATTCCCATTTTCTTTGCCACTTCTTCTTCACTAGGTTCACGATTCAATTCTAAAGTTAATTGTCTTTGAATTCGAGCCATTTTGTTGATTGTTTCTACCATGTGTACTGGAACACGTATTGTTCGTGCTTGATCTGCCAATGCACGAGTTATTGCTTGACGTATCCACCAAGTAGCGTAAGTTGAAAACTTAAAGCCTTTATCATAATCAAATTTGTCAACTGCTTTCATCAAGCCAATATTTCCTTCTTGAATTAAATCTAAAAACAATAAGCCACGTCCTACATAACGTTTAGCTATACTAACTACTAAACGTAAATTGGATTCTGCTAAAATATTTTTAGCCATTTCATCACCAGTAGCAGCTTTTTTAGATAAGTCCAATTCTTCTTCAGGAGAAAGCAAACTAATTTTTCCAATTTCTTTTAAATACATACGTACTGGATCATTTATATTAATATCTTTTGTAATTTCATTATCATCCAATATAATAGGTTCTTCTTTTTCCAATGCTTTTGAACTAGCATTTCCAGAATTTTCATCTTCTGCGACAATTTCAATATTGTTTTCTATAAAAGTATTATACAATTCATCTAATGAATCATTGTCAACATCCAATCCTTTTAAACTTTCAGCTAATTGTTCAAATGTAATGACTCCTTTTTCTCTTCCAATCTTTAATAATTCTTCTTTTCTCTCTTCAAAAGTTTTAATAACTTTCATTTTCCACACTTCCTTTTTTTAGCTCCGCAATTTTTTCTAACAATGCGACTTTTTTATTTACATCCCATTCTGTTTTAATATCTTCTTTTAATTTTTTAATTTCTTCTTTTTTTATTTTTTTTCGTATAATTTCCAAAAGTTCCAACATACTTTCTTCAGTGATATTGGTATCTTTTTCATTACTTATTATAGCCATTATTTCTTGTTTTAATTTCGTATTTTCTGCATAACTAATAAAATCTGCAAGATTAATGGTTTTATTTTTTTCAACATAATATACTATTTCATTGGCAATTGCTCGATGTTCTTTTGTTGGAAATAACCCTAATTTTGTTTGATAAAGTTTTACAAAAATTTTAGAATTCATCATATAAAATAAGATTTTCATACAAACCTTATCATATCCACTTTCCTTATCTTTTAATACAGTATTGGTTTTTAAACAAACTTTATTCTCTATTTTTTTCTCTTTCTCACCCAGTTGTTCTTTTAAAACATCGTAAGAAATATTATATTCTTTTGCAATTTTTTGTAAAGTTATTTCTTTTAAAATTGCATCATCAGTATTTTTTAATCCATTTAAAACTGCTTTAATATATTCAGCTAAATCAGTAGCATCATTCAAATTTCGATTTTTCTTAAAATAATTTAATTTAAAGTCTACAAAAGAAATAGCATTTTTAATATTTTCTAATAAAGCTTCTTTTCCATTTTGTACTACGTAAGAATCTGGATCTTTTTCTCCACTTAATCGAACGATGTCAAAAATAATTCTTTCTTCCTCCAAACGATTACCAATTGAAAATGTAGCGTTTTCTCCAGCATTATCATTATCCAACATCAAAATAATTTTGCATCTTAATTTTTTTAATGCCTCTATTTGTTCTTTTGTTACACTTGTTCCCATTAAAGCAATAACATTTTTAATTCCTACAGAATATAAACGAATAGCATCCATATTACCTTCTACTAGAATCACTTCTTTTGAAAGACGAATGGCATCTCTCGCTCTATGATAATTAAATAAAATAGTTCCTTTTTTAAAAATATAAGTTTCTTTTGTATTTAAATATTTAGGTGTCTCTTCTTTTAAATAACATCTTGCTGTAAAACCCACAACTTGTCCATCCAAATTATGAATGGGATACATAATTCGATTTTGAAAAACATCATAAATTCCATCTTCATACTCGTAAATCAATCCTAAATCAGAAAGCATCTTTAAAGAGTATTCTTTTTCTTTTAATATTCTAGAAAGTCTATTTTTATCTAAAGCCAAACCCAAAGAGAAGTCTTGAATGGTTTCTTCTAGTACCCCTCTTTTTTCTAAATAAGAAACAGCTGTTTTTCCTATTTCTGTATTTAAGTTATTTTGATAAAATTTTAATACAAAATTCATTAATTCATATTCTTCCTTATACTGAATATCTTTCTTTTTTATAGTTGGTATAGAAACAGATAGACCTACTTTATCAGCGATCAAAGATACTGCTTCTGAAAAAGATACATTTAAATAATTTTCTACAAAGGTAAAAACGTTTCCCGCCGCACCACAAGAAAAACATTTATAAATTTGTTTTTCTTCTGATACACTCATACTAGGAGCATGATCTTCATGAAAAGGACACACCCCAAAATAATTTTTTCCTTTTTGAGTAAGAGGTATATATGAAGAAATTATATCTACTATGGATACACTGCTACGAATTTTATTAATTTCATTTTGGTCGATAAAAGTCATAAAAACAATCTCCTACTTATATATATTAACTCTACACATCAGTTTTCCTTTTTTTTACGACAAAAAAATACGAATTTATGTAAAATTTTCGTATTTTTCTATTTTTTTTCCAATTTCCCACAGCTTTTAGCTATTAAAACTAATGAATCTCCTAAATTATTTTTTCCTTCTAATACTATCCACGAATTATCATTTGGCATGATTTTTTCAAACTTAGAATTTTGTTTTTTCATAATCTTATAATAATAAAAATCTTCGCCTTTTTTAATAATAATTTTATCATTTATATTCAACTGCATTAAATTAGAATAGGCAATAAAATCAAATTTAGTTTGTTCTTTTTTTATAGCATGATACTCTATTTTAGGTATAGTTATTTCGATCCATTGCTTTTTAACTCGATTTTCATCGCTTGAAAAAAATAAAAATAGGAATGTAAATAAAAAAAAGCTATTTTTTAAAAACGTAAATTACACCCCCAAATAAAATAATCCAAATTGAAAGAAATAACTTTTTTTTGAAAGTATTTGGAACAAGTACTTCAACAATTTCTTCGTCAGTATCCATTGAAGTTTCACTTTCTTCCACTTTTATTTGCTCTTCCTCTAGCTCTTGAAACTCCTCCTCTTTTTCGTTATTTTCTTCTTTCAAATATTTTACAGAGATTTGATATTCTTTTTCACAAACCTCTTGTTTAGGCAACAATTCAATAGACATGGTTCCCCAAATATTCACTTTTTCGCAAGCATTTTTAGGTTGAAATTTTAATAAATATTCTGCGTCATCCTTTAAAAAAGTGATTACTATCTTATCTTTTTCATAAACAATATCTATATCTTTCCCTATCACATTAAAATTATCTACTATATAAGAATCACTTATAACAAAAGTTTTTTCATCAGAAATAAAATCTTGTAAAGAAAAATGAACTGTTTTTATATTTTCTTCTATTTTTAAAATTTCTTCATTCATAAAGTTACTTTTTTCATTATTCAAAGTATAACGGATATCAATGGTATTGAATAATTTATAAATTAAATATTGTGTAGCAAAATAATAAGCATCTGTGTTTTGATTTTGGTATCCATAACCAAAGTACATAATTTTAGAAATGGATTCCAACAACTTTATATCAAAAGTTCCAGCTTTTTCTCGGTAATCGTCTCTTCGATTAAAAAAAGTCATCGTTGGAGAAACCTCATAAAGGGGATTACCTTTTTCATCCATTACTTTAGAAAAACTTTTAATAAGATGGCTTTTATTTCTCTTTATATAGACATCAAATTTATAATTATACTTCCTTTCTTCCACAAAGGATCTAGCATAAGTTTTTTTCAAAAATCCCCAACTACATAAAACAAATAGACTTAAAAATACTATCTTTTTTTTCATCTTTTCTCCTTTTTTAGGAAGTGAGTGAATAAAATATAGCATAAAAAAAAGAATAAAGAAAATCTTTAAAAAAGACAATTAAAAAGAATATACACTAAATTTTTTGTTTTATTAAAGAAATTTGTATATTATTTAAAAGAATTAATAGACTATTCACTAAAATTAAAGAAAAATAAACACCTTCATAAAAATTTGTCAATAAGCTAAAGGGTAAAATCAAAAAACCTAACAATACACTGTAAAAAGCAATCCGCTTTTTAGAATATGGTGAAAAGGAAGACAAAGGAGCAAGAAAGATTAGAACAAAAAAGACTGTACTAGAAAACATATTGGATAATAAAAAATTCATATCACTTTTGAAAAAAGCATAACAAAATAAAGTTAATAAATAAAATCCATAACTATAAAAAGGTATTTCTTTTTTATAATAAGTATCAAAGGACAATAAAAGCAAAGATAGCAAAGATAAACTCACATTAGATGTAAAAATACCACTAACAGTCTGTCCAAAAATTCCATCCAAATAAGAATAAACAAACAATTGACTTTTTTCTAATAAGTTTGAATAATCATAACTTTTCATAAAATACAAAGCAAAAATTAAAACAATTTTACCGACCGCAATAAAATTCAAATCCCAATCTCTTTTGCTAATTAAAAAAGTATTTAAAAACAAAAGAAGAGTGATAAATAATAGATACACACAAATATTGGTAGAAATAGGAATTAGCAAACTAAAGAGCAATCCATAAAACTTGTTATTAAAAGGATTTTGATTAGGAAACAAAAAGTCAAAAAGACTTCCTATTCCTAAACCACTAAGAGGATACAAAAGAATTAGTAATAAATGAGAAAAAGAATAAAAATGATGTATATAAGGAATATAAGCATTTTTATACCAACCATATATTACAAATAAAAACATAAGTCCATAGAGTTTCTGAATTAGACTAAAACGAATTATTTTATGCAATTTATTCATTTTTATCACCACATAAATATTTTTGTAAAGGAATATATGACGGACAAATATAAGAGCATAATCCGCAATGAATGCATTGAACTTTCACTCCCAATTTATAAGCCATTAAAGGATTAGAATGAATTGGACATATACTAATACATTTTCCGCATTTCATACATTTTTTTGCTTTTCTTTTTAGTTTTTTCATAATAACAATACCTTGCAATTCTGGTGTAACTATTAAACGACTAACATCCATTCTTCGCCCTTGCATAATTCCATTTACATACAAAACACAATTTGAATAATCTTCACAGCAAAATTTATATAAAATATCTACAACTTTTACTCCCAATTTCGTTTTTACAAAAATAGGTTTTGTAACACCATTTCCACTAATTGTAAAACAATGTTCTAAAATAGGTCTTCTCTTTTTTAAATTGATATAAATTTCATAAACTTCGCTACTTTTTAAATAAATATAAGGTTCTTTAATATGTAAATATTTTATCAAAAATTCTTCTTGACCTATAAGATACAAATCATCTACTAATTTTAATTCAATAGAATTGTACATTCCTAGTATACTTTGATATTTTAAAATTGTTTCACTATCTGTATTTTTAATGGCAACTAAAACAGTGGCATTAGGAAAAGCATTAGAAAAAGAATCCAAAGTCTCGACAATAGCCTTTATTCTTTCCTTTTGAAAAAAAAATTCATTTTCAATATAAGGTTCATCATCTATGCCAGAAATAATAAAGGTTTTCACAGACTCCTTTTTAAATTTTTCTTTTATTTTTAGATTGCTAATATCTTCTAAAATCGTTTCTTTTGTTAAATTATTTATTTTTCTTCGAACAGCAACAATCTTTTCCATTTTCTCTTGAAAATCGTTAGCAAAAACTAAACAATTAACTTCTTTTCCGTTAGGCAAAAGGCATTTTTCAATTTTGACCAATTCTCCAGATAAAGGGGCATAAACATTTGGATAAAGTAAACTGGCTTTTTTTATGTATTTTTCTTTCTTTATATCCTCTTTTTTAGGTGGAAAAGGAATATAAATATAATCTGGAGTTAAATATTCCTCCATTTTATTTGCCACTTTAATTGTATCATCTTTATCCAATTTAATAAGTCTTGCCATATTCTTCCACCACTTTAATTTATTATACTATACGCAAATACGATTGAAAAGCTAAGATTTTTCAGATAGACAAAATAATACAAAAGATTAATGAAAGTCTTTTAAAAAATTATATAAATTTTTAGCTACCTCCAACGGTACAATCTCTTCAAGTTCTTCTAATTTTGCTTTCTTCATTTTGGCTACACTTCCATATTTTTTTATTAAATCTTTCTTTCGTTTCTCTCCTATTCCACTGATATTGTCCAACACGCTTGCAATGCTTCCTTTGCTCCGAATAGTTCGATGATAATTAATAGTATAACGATGCACTTCATCTTGCATACGAGTTAAATAATGAAATACATTACTAGATCTATCCAGTTCTAATACTTCATAAGAATCACCCAAAATTAAATCGTTGGTTCGATGATGATCATTCTTTCGCAAACCACAAACCATAATTTTGACCTTTAAATCCTTCAATACTTCTTTACAAGCATTAATTTGATTTATTCCACCATCTACAATAATTAAATCAGGTTTTTCTGTTTTTTCAAGCAACATACGATAATATCTTCGGTAAACAACTTCTTTCATTGTATGATAATCATCATTTTTATCTACTTGTATCTTAAATTTACGATAGTCTTTTTTACTAGGATTTCCGTTTTTAAAAACTACCATTCCACTTACAGAAAAATTTCCAAATAAATTGGAATTGTCAAATAAATCAATACGATATAAGTTAGATAAGCCAAGAATTTCTTTTAACTCTTCATTCGCAGTAATGGTTTTATATTCATCTTTTTTGATCAGTTCAAGCTCGTTGTCCAAATTAATTTTCGAATTCATTACAGCCATTTCTAATAATTTTTTCTTTGAACCTCTAGTAGGAGTTAAAAACTTAACTTGTAAGAGTTGTTCTAAGAGTTCCCCATTCATATCTTCCAAAACCAAAATTTCTTTAGGAATTTCATGTTTTTCGTAAAAATTCACAATATATTCGTCAATATCATCAATAGCTTCACTGACTACAGGAAAAATTGCAGATTTTCCTCCCACCATTTTTCCACTACGAAGAAAAAAGATTTGCAAACTGATATATCCTTTATCAAAATAATAACCAATTACATCACGATTAATTAAATCATGAAGCTCAACCTTTTGCTTATCCATAACAATTTTGATATATTCCAACTCTTTTTTGAGTTCCAAAGCCATTTCAAAATTTAAAGCCTCACTATATTCACACATTTTTTTTTCTAAGCGTTTAACTAAAATTTTATCATTTCCATTTAAAAAACTCAAAATTTCTTGTTCCATTTTCACTAAATTTTCTTGACTCAACTCTTTACTACAATATCCCAAACATTCATGAATATGATAATACAAACAAAGTTCTTTTTTACTTCCTTCACACTTTTTTAAAGGATAGATTCTATTTAAAAGATTTACAATTCTTCTTGCCGCATATGCATTTGGATAAGGTCCAAATAATTTCTTACCATCTTTTTTGCGAATACTTAAATATCGAGAGACTTTTACTTTAGGATAGGGTTTTGCTATATATTCTATGTATGGATAGCTTTTATCATCTTTTAATAAAATATTATATTTTGGATTGTATTGCTTGATTAAATTAAGTTCCAAAACAAAAGCTTCTAATTCACTTTCAGCAACTATATAAGTAAAATCAGCAATTTCTGAAACCATTTTTTTTGTTTTTCCTGTTTGAGTACGATTAAAATAGGAAGAAAGTCTACGATGCAAATTTTTTGCTTTTCCCACGTAAATAACAGATCCATCCTCATTACGCATCTGGTAACTTCCTGGTAAATTTGGAACTAAAGAAAGTTTATCTTTGAACATAGAGTTTCCTCCTTTTTTATATTATACTATAAAATTATTAAAAAATAAGCTATAATACCTTAAAGGTGCTTTTCATGAAATTAATAAATACATATACTTATGAAATAAAAAAATCTAAATTTATTGCTTATTATTATAACGTGGGAAATCTAGAGGATATTAAATTTATTTTAGAAAATTTAAAAAAAGAACACAAAAAAGCAAGACACATTCCTTATGCTTACAAAATAGATAATATAATCCGCAAAAGTGATGATAAAGAACCTACTAATACGGCTGGAACTCCACTTTATAAATTAATTGAAAAAGAAAAATTAAATTATGTTCTTCTTGTGGTAGTTAGGTACTTTGGAGGTATAAAACTAGGTGCTGGAGGATTGTTAAGAGCTTATTTAACTACTGCAAAAGAGGCAGTCAAAGAAAGGAAAGAATGATATGCCATTAGTTACTATTATTATACCCTTATTCAACAATGAAAAATATTTAAAAAAATGCTTAGATTCTGTGTTGTACCAAACCTATAAAAATATAGAAACTCTGATAGTGAATGATGCCTCTACGGATCATTCCTTACAAATTGCAAAAGAATATGAAAAAAATAATAAAAATATAAAAATTTTTAATAATCCTTATAATTTAGGACTTTCAACATCCAAAAATATAGGGCTAGAATATGCAAATGGAGATTATGTTTTCTTTTTAGACAGCAATGATTATTTAAGCAAAAACGCTATTCAAACATTAGTAGAATTAGCCATATTTTATAATGTTTCTCTCGTTTCCGCTAAACACCAAAATGTTTTAAGCAACTCCCCTTCTTCTTTTTCCAAACCAACAAAAATTCAAAACCATTTCATTAATATAGAAAAAAATAAAAGCCATCTTTATTTTCACTGTGGAGTTGTATGGAACAAATTGTATCATCAAGAAATTATTCAAAATATTGAATTTCCAGCTGGTCTATATTATGAAGACAATGCTTTTATTTATCCATTACTTACAAAAGCAAAAAAAGTTGTGCAAACCAATGAAATTTTATACTTTTATCGTAGGCATTTTAAAAGCATTACTATAGCGAATAAATTATTTCCAAGTGAAAGAATTTTAGATATTTATTCTATTATTGATTGTATAGAAAAATCATGTATCTCTTTAAACACTTTTTCAGATTATAAAAACGAAATATTAGAAATTCAAAAACTATTAGCAACAACCCCCTTATTAAACGCTAGTACATGGTTTACTATGTCTAAAGAAGATCGTGAACAAGTTCTTGCAAATCTATACCAATTTACTTTAACAAAATTTCAAATACAAAATATCATAGACACTCCCATTGTTCAAAGAAAAATAGAACAAAATCAACTTTATAAGATAAGAATTTCTTTAATGCTTATGCAAATCAAACAAAAATATTTTCTGGAAGAAAATAACTATTCTCTAGACCAGGCAAAAAAAATAATTTCTAAATACAAAAGATGACAATTGTTTGTCATCTTTAAAGAATACTAATTATTTTTTCTATTTCTTCTTTAGTTTTAAAACCAATTTCTTTTCGTACTTGTTTTCCATCTTTGAAAAAAACCAATGTGGGAATACTCATAATCGCAAATTGTTGAGCTAGTTCTTGATGTGTATCCGTATTTACTTTTAAAATATTTACGTTTTCTAATTGTTCCAGTACCATTCCCAACATTTTGCAAGGTCCACACCAATCTGCATAAAAATCAACTACAAATACTCCTTTTTCGATAACACTCTCTAATTTTTCATTTTCTAAATAACGAATCATTCTTATGTCTCCTTTTCATATTTTGCAATTATGACACTTGCATCTTTAATTTTTAATTTCTTTTTCTCTACTAGTTTATTCGCATTATCCACACTTAATACCTTATATTTTAAAAGAATATTCAATCCATCTTGATTTAATTTGTCTTTATCTTGAGTTACTGTATACGCTTTATTTAAGTCAATTACTTCTTGAACAGCTTTATAAGATTCATTAAAAACGTTACTTATAAAAGGAGTTTTCCCTAATATAAAATTGGCAATTTTGCTATTAGAAATCAAACTACTTTGAACATTAAATTGAATTAGAGCAAATAAAATCGCAAAAAGAAACAAATACATCTCTAAAAAACCAAATAAAGCACCTAATAATTTAGAAGGAATACCCAGCACAATTGTAAATTTTAATAGAGTTTCTATAATTCCAGATATTTTGATAGCAATACTTAATAAAGAAGAAAACAATGCAAATAAAATAATAAATGCAATAGCTTCATAAATTAAAATATTTAAAACTTCCAAATCTACAGGAAAAAAAGGAAAATAAGTATACAGAAATACAGACAAAGGGTTTTTGAAAGAAAAAGCTAGAACAAAAACTAATATTGTTCCTACAAAAGAGACAATACTTTTTATCACACCTTTTTTAAAACCAACTATTATTCCTAAAAAAAGAAATAAAATAAGAATTGCATCCACAATATTCAACATAAATCACTCTCCTAATCTATTAATAGTATATCCTATATCTAATGAAAAAGAAAGAAATTTATGATACAATAATTTATGAGGTGAAAAACGTTTGACTATAGTTTTTAAGGTAAGCGATAATGTAAGAAAAAAAATGGTGGAATATTATAAAGATCGTTATAGAGAAAATACTCCACCTTATGCAGTTTTTCAAGCATTAGAAGCAGACACTATCATCACTTTATATGAAAGTGGTAAAGCCATGTTTCAAGGAATTAGTGCGGATATCGACGCAAACATATGGGTCGATATGGAAAAAAAACTAAACAATCGCACTATTGATATCTATGCAAACAAAAAAGAAAAAGACCAATATAAAGAAGAACTAAATTATTATTATAGCCTATCCACTATAGGCTCTGATGAGGTAGGTACTGGCGATTATTTTGGACCAATTGTTGTTACTGCAAGTTATGTTGCAAAAGAAAAAATCAATTTAATAAATGATTTAGGAGTAAAAGACTCTAAAAAACTAACAGATGAAAAAATTTTAAAAATTGCACCTATTTTAATTAAAGAAATACCATACGTCACATTTACTTTAAACAATTCTGACTATAACAAATATCAAGAAAAAGGTTATAATATGAATAAAATTAAAGCTATATTACATAATAAAGTTTTGTACAACATAACACATAAGGAAAAAAACTATTATTATCAAAAAATTGTAGTTGATCAATTTGTATACCCAAAAAAATATTTTGAACATATAAATGAAGCAACAGAAAAAGTCACCAATATTACTTTTACGACTAAGGCGGAAAGCAAATGTGCAAGTGTGGCCGTGGCAAGTATAATAAGTCGTTATATTTTTCTAATGAAAATGGATGAATTAAGTAAAGAAATTGGTTTTATTTTGCCGAAAGGTGCAAATGACTTAGTTGATGATATAGGAAAAAAAATTGTTTTAAAATTTGGAATTGAAAAGTTAAAAGAAGTGGCGAAACTAAATTTTAAAAATACAGAAAAAATAAAAGAAATGTTAAAATGATTTCTTTTATTTTTTTAGTTTCTTTTTTTATTCTCAAAATCTGTATAAAAAAGCATAGAATTTGATCTATGCTGATTTTAATCTTGAATCTCCATTTCTAATTCGATATTATTTATTTTATATTTTTCATCAGTCTGACTTAATTTTAAATTTTGAATAGTTAATGTAGCTTTAAAATCTTGAAGTGACTCATTTATTGCTTTTTCCAGTTCTTTATTTACACTTAAATCAAAATATTTAATAGAAGTTTTAAGAGAAACATTTTTATTTGTTTTTTCTCCTCTTACTTGGCTAATTATATCAATTATGATGTCTCCATTTTTAATTTCTTTTTTAAAATCAAAATTTAATGGTTTTATTTGGGTTAAATGAATTGATTTGGTATAGTGATACAATTCTTGATAAACTTCTTCAGTAATAAATGGGAAAAAGATACTAAAATCTTGAAGTAATTTATAAAGTAACGTATAAACTGTCTTTTGTCCTGAATATCTAGCAACATTGCCAAATTCTTCTGGTCTATACAATCTATGCTTTACAATTTCAATATAGTTATCACAGAAATTCCAAAAAAACTTTTCGAGAGTATTCAATGCAAGTCCGACTTCATATTCATCAAGATAATTTATAAATCCTAATTCCATTTCTTGATATTTACCAAGTATCCATTTATCAATATATTCATAATCATTGAATTCTTTATCTTCATAATCAACTAAATGCATTTCTATAAATTTAGCCACATTCCATAATTTATTTACCAATTTTCGACCTCTAAGAAAAGTTTCTTCACTAAACGCTATATCTGTACCAAGTCTTCCGGATCCAGCCCAATAACGAATGACATCTGCTGAATACTCTTTAATTAATTCTATTGGTTCAATTTTACTATTTCCTTTGCTTTTACTTATTTTTTCTCCTTTATTAGCCATTACAAATCCAGAAATCATTACATTGTTCCAAGGACGCATGCCAAAGTGATAAAAACTCTTAACTATAGTATAAAAATCCCATGTCCTAATTATTTCAGAAGCATTGGTTCTAATACTCATTGGTTTTAAGAAATCTTCAAAATTTTCTTGTTCACCATATTTCATATTAATTAATGGCGTTACAGAAGAAGTTGCCCATGTATCCATGACATCCGTTTCTGGAATAAAAAATTTGCATCCACATTTACAAGCGTCAATATTAGGCTTATCTACCAACGGATTAACTGGTAAATCCGATACTCTTGCAAATACTGGCTCACCACACTCTTTACAATACCAAACTGGGAATGGTACTCCAAAATATCTTTGTCTTGAGATACACCAATCCCACATAATATTTTCTACCCATTCATTATATCTAATTTTCATATGTTCAGGATGCCATTTTATCTCTGCACCAATTTTTAAAAAATCATTCTTATGATTCATAATATCTATAAACCATTGTTTCATTACAGAATATTCTACTTCTTTGCCACATCTTTCATGCGTTTGAACTTCGTGTTCTAATTCTTCAATTTTAGCTACAAATCCACCAGCACTTAAATCTTTTATAATTTGTTTTCTTGCCTCTTTTATATTAAGACCACCATAAATTGGAACTTCAGAAGTAATTTTACCATTATCTGTAAAAATGTATTTAAGTGGTAAATTATATTTTTTCCACCATTCAATATCTGTTTGATCTCCAAAAGTACAGCACATAACAATTCCAGTTCCTTTGTCAATTGCGACTTTTTCGTCTGCCATAATTGGCACTTCTACCTCTATTACTGGAATATGAGCTGTTTTACCAATTAAATGACTATGTACATCATCATTAGGATTTACAAAAACACATACAATTGCTGGTAACAATTCTGGTCTTGTTGTTGCTATTGTAAACTCTTCACTCGTTTCTACAGTTTTAAAATTAATATAATTAAACGTAGTTTGAATTGTCTTTGTTTCAAGTTCAGCTTGGGCTATTGAAGTTAAACACTCATTACACCAAAGTGCTGGACTTTCTTTATGATAACAATGACCTTTATTAATCAAATCTAAAAATGATAATTGACTAATTTTTATAGTAGAAGGACTCACTGTTTTGTAATGAATATCCCAATCTGTACTAACGCCCATTTTACTAAATAGTTCTTGGAATTCTGCTTCATACCTGTCTGTGGTTTGATAACATAATTTTGAAAATTCTTCTCGGCCTATTTCATGAGCCTTTTTTCCTTGTTCTTTTTCTACTAATCTTTCACTTGGCAATCCGTTATCATCAAATCCAAATGGATAGAAAATATTGAACCCTCTTAATCTCTTGTATCTTGCTATCATTTCAGTTTGAGAATATGAAAATATATGTCCTATATGAATTTTTCCATTTACGGTTGGTGGGGGGGTATCAATTGAAAATACTTCTCTTTGATCTGGTTTAAATTCATAAATTTTATTTTCTTTCCAATAATTTAGCCACTTTGTTTCTTTTTCTTGTGCGTTGTACTTTTTATCTAACATCTTTTATTTTCCTTTCTTTTTTTAAAATATTTAATAAGTAATTTTTAATAATAAGGTACACAACTTGAATATTTTTTACATTGAACTTTTTCGTTCATAGTCTTTTTTTTACCAATATTCATATTAATTTCTTCTACTTTTTAAAATCATATTATTTCAACTTATTCATCATTTATTCTATCTTCTAAATAATTTCTTATTTCTTGTTTAATACATTCAAATTCATCTTCCAGTGTTTTATCTATTTCAACTACAGACAAATAAAGTTCTAAATTATCTGTTTCTTTTAACAATTCATATGATTCTTTAAATTCTATATCAAAAATATAAGCTATTTCTGCGACAATAGTGTCACTTAAACTTTGAACTTCTCTTTTATCTATTAAATTATGCTTAAAAAAAGTTTCTTTCACCGATTCTGTTAATGGAACATTAAAATCCCACTTTTGACAAGATGTAGCTTCTTGTCTAAGAATATCTATTTTATCTACATCTCGTATTAATTTTGCAAAAAAAAGCTCTTTTTCCTCAAGACCATCATCTATTTTTAATTTATTATGATTTTCTATAGATTTTTTAATAATGTTATGAAACCTTTTTGGAATATTAAAGTCATTTATGTGTCCCTTTTTAAATAAAAAATCAATACCAGCTAAAGCATAATCTAAATTACTTAAATAATCACTATAAGTTTTTGCTTCGTTGTATTGAGAAAAGCGTCCAATATCATGCAAAAGCCCTATTGTTTTAAAAAGAGTTTTATCTTCATCTGTGAACTCAAGTCTTTTTGCAAGTTTTTCGGCCAAATCTGCGGTATGATAACTATGACTAATTTTCATTGCAATCATTGCGTCATTTGAAGAAAATTGTTCAACATATTTTTTAAATTGCTTTAAAACAGCTTCGTAATCTATCAAAAAAACTCCTCCTTAATTTAAGGACGAGTTTTCCCGCGGTACCACCTTATTTTATACAAAATGTATACTCTTCATTTTCTCTTTAACGTCAGAGTAAACGAAAATTCTTACTCATTTCAGAATTTCAGCTCCATTGCTACCTTCCATAAAGAATCTGTTTATTCTCACCTAACATAAACTCTCTTAAAAAAATTCTTTTATGTACTCCTCAATTTCTTTGCTTTTTTCTAATTTTATCTCTTTTTATATGTAATTGCAACCTTTTCTATTTACTATTTATAATTTTCTTAATTCTCTTTTATAGGAAGTTGAATTTTTCTTGGGTCTGGAATATATGCATCTCCTGTTCCTACAAAAATTTCATCATCAATTATTTTAAAAGCTAAAATTCCATTTCCATAGTAGTTATTTAAATTTAATTGAATTAAATGTTCTCCACTAATAATATTTTTGTCTGAGTCATAAGTATATATTCCGAGTTGATTGTTATAATTCACTCCAGCAAAATAATTGTCATACAATTCTATGTATTTAAAACCTGTTTCATTAATAGATTTCCCTTGAACATCTTGTATTCTATAAATAAAGTAATCTCCATTATCTTTTTTTACTTTTACATATTCTTTATTATAATTTCTAATTTTGTAAGCAATAGCACTTGAATCTTCTGCACCACTATTTCTATCAACTAAAATATATCCATGAGGTCCTTTAGAAACATAATACTCTTTTAATCGTTCCATTTCACTGTAATTAAAGTTAATATGTCCTTTCACTTCCGTTAAATTAATTTTAATTACTCCAAAGTTACCACTTTGGCTTTTAGCAACTACCTGTAAATCTGTTACCGTCGAAAAAGTTATATCTTCAGTTCCAGTATAAGAATAAGTGTTTACTTCTCTATATTTTCCTAAACCAGTATTCTTTTTTAAATCATATAAAACAATTGTTTTGTTAGAGTCATTTACTAAATCTGGGTTATCATTTATAAAAACAAATCTTTCATTGAATACAGGAATTGTACCAACATTTCCAGAAATTTCATAATCATTATCCTCAAAAACAGTATCTTCTGCTAAAGAGCAATTGGTTAAAGACTTTGTAGTAAGAGTAATGCTATTTTTGTTTGCACAAGTATAATTTCCTAAAAGATTTTGCTTATTGGTATCACTATAAAAATAAAGTTTTCCATCAAAATAATTTAAGTTTCGCAAAGTTTTATTAAATGTTCCTTCCGCTTTATTTATTAATACATTTGTATCCTCTGCCAAATCATCTACAATTGTAATTGTCAAAATATCGTTATTTTCTTCGATGCGAAATGATTCTTTTACTTCTTTTAATTGATGGCTTTCGTTATAAATACTAGTTTTAGTATAATTTTTGTTTTTTAACAAAATAGCTTCTTCATTTAATTTATTATTATCATAAAATTTCAAATAAAGTTTTGTATCTTCAATTAAAACAGCATAGTCCTCGAACAATTTTACATAATCGTATTTGTCATTAAAAATATTTTGATTGTTATAATTATGAACTTCGTATTTTCCATCCTCTAACTGAACAGAGACATATTTATCATTTATATTTTTAATCATTCCAGTAATGGCTTTTCCCAAATTTTTACCACTTTCATCTATAATGAAATTTCTTCCATTTTGTACAGAAATATAAAACTTATCATTATTACTCTCTTTAAAATACAAATTTTCATAAATAAAATCCAATTTAGTAACAATTTCATTATTTTTTAGTTCCAATAATCCAAATTGATTCAACTGATTTTTTAAAATAACTTTATTTTCATCAACTCTTTTTACCATAGTGTATTGATCTACTACACTATTATTTTTTATATTATACAATTTTATTGTTTTTTCTTCTTTTTTAGAAATGTCTTGTAAAAAAACAAATGTTTCCTCTATAATACTACTTCTCTTTAAAATCAAATTACCATTTTCGTCAACCGTTTTTTCTTCATCCAGTAGCTCTTCAGGAGTATAATAAGCTACAAAACATAATTCTTCATTAGCATTTTCACATGTATATCTACCAATTTCTTCTTTAGAACTATTTAAAAAAACCAAAGTACCATTTTCATAACGATAATTTTCTTCTTGAACAATAACTTCTACAGGTGGGATATACTCTTCTTTTTTGTTTGCTGAATGAATTAGAACATAAATTCCCACTCCAATCAAAAGAATTAGTATAAACAATACAATTACTAAAGTTATTTTCTGTTTTTGAGATTTTTTATTCCACCATTTTTTGAATTTATTCAATATTTTTTCTTTCGATGGATTTGTAAAAAAAGTATTTCCATTTGATTCATTAGAAAAAAAATTTTGATTTTCTTCTTTTTCGCTTGTATTTACTTCAAAAATTTGATTATTTAATTCATTTAATTCTTTAGTTGTTTCTAACGAGTCTATTTCATTATTATTTAACATACTTTCACGTCCTTATTCTAACAAAAATTATACCATAACATTTTTTACATTTCAAAAGAAAAAAATGAGTTTCACTCACTTACTCATTTATCTTTTTCTATTTCTCTCTAAATTGCCAATTTTATAAAAGGAATCATTATATTTTACGTCTGATATTTTCATAATTCTTTTCATCACTTCTTTTACTTTTTTAATTTTCTAGGCACTTCATCAACAATATACGTTCCATTTTCATACCATAAATCATTTTCTTCATTAAGAACACCATACAAGAAAACTTCTATATTCCTTTTTTCATATTCTTTTATAAGATGAGGCGTTGTTAAATTATTTAATAGACATATAAATTGATAATGATACTCTGCTTCACTATTTAAAATATAATTTAAAATTCCTAATTTTACAGATATACCTTTTTTATATAATTTTTCAATCACTTTATTATGAAAACTCATAACATATATATTTTTATCAGAATATTCATTTAAAATTTTCATCAATTTTCGATAAGAAATATATCGATCTTTTATTTCTACCAACATTATTTTATTGGTAGACAAAGCAAGAACTTCACTTAATAATGGAAGATCGTATTTTTTCTTTAAATACTTATAAGTTTTTCTTTTAATTAAATCCGTTTTTACAAAGGCATTGTGATGAACTACATATTGATTGTCTAACGTTTTTCGAACATCAAATTCAAAACCAGATACTTTGTTATTTTGGATTGCATTTTTAAATGCTTCCATTGTATTTTCTTCTATTGTATCACTTCTTAATCCGCGATGAGCAATAATTTTCAAAAAAAATCACCTAATAAAATATATTAGATGATTTATTTTTTATGTTTCTTTTTTCTTGATTTATGAAAAAGAATTTTATAAACGACAAGAATTAAAAAAAAGCAACTAAATGGAATAATATAAATTTTATATTCTCGCATGAAATCAAATTCTACTGTTTCAGGAGTTTCTAAGAAAGCTTCAAGTACTTCGACTTCTTCTTTTAAAATTTGCAAATGATATTCAACATTTTTGTTTTCTTTTTCTAAACGAATAGTAACAACATCATTATTTTGTAAATCATGATTAGAACTGATAACAACCATTACTCCTTCTTCCACTTCATAATTTAAATCCAAAAAGGAAACCTCTTTATCTAAAATAACAGTATATTCATTAATAAGTGGATCAAAAGGAATAGAAAGTTGTCCATTCTCAATATTTAGTTTTTTTATTTCTAAATTTATTTCTGCAAAAGCATTCATTATTAAAAAGAAAAAAACAAATAGAAAAAAAGTCATCTTTTTCAAATTCTCACCTCTATATCATTTTAATTAAAATCTCATTCATTATATATAGTTTGTCCGAATTTATAAAAATATTGCCTTTTTTTATTTTTAATTCTCCATTTTTAAGCAATGGCTTAATTGGGTATATTTCTTCTAATTTCACTTGGTAAACATTTTCAAATTCATGAATATTAAAACCTTTTACTAGTCGAAAGCCCAACATCAAATGATTATCCATTATATCTTGCTTCGTTAAAAGTTCTTTTTCTCCAGAATACTCATTTTTTAAATATTTTGTCAATGATTTTGTATTGGTATATCGCATTTTACTAACATAGCCAGAAGCTGAAACTCCAAAACCATAATATTCTTTATTTTCCCAATATCTTTTATTATGTATAGATTCTTTTCCTTTTAATGAAAAATTACTAATTTCGTAATGTATATATCTTTTTTTCTTTAATAACTTTCTTATTTCCTTATAGATTTCACTATCCAAATCTTCACTCATTCTTTGGATATTTTTTAAATAAAGAATAGTTCCTTCTTCTAAAATTAAGCTATAGGTACTTATATGATCTGGTTTCAAACTCAAAATTTTTTTTAAATCTTTTTTTACACTTTTTTTAGTTTCTGATGCGAATCCATAAATAAAATCTATATTGATATTAAAAAAACCACATTCTCTACAAAGTTCTATTTTTTCTTTTGCTTCTTTATAAGTATGATTTCTTCCCATTTGTTTTAATTTACTCTGTTGGAAAGATTGAATGCCAATACTTAACCGATCTACTCGATTAGCTTTTAAAAGAATTAACAATTCTTTTGTAATATCATCTAAATTACACTCAAAAGTAAACTCTTTCAAATGAGAAGTTTTAAAAATTTTCATAATTTCAAAAAGTTTTTTTAAATCACAAATAGATAAAGAAGAGGGAGTGCCTCCCCCAATATAAAAAGTCTCTATTTCCTCCTTATTATACATATCTTCTATTTCATACTTTAAACTTTTTAAATATTCATCTACCCATTTTTTTTGATAAAAAACTTTGCAAAAATCGCAATAAGAGCAAATTGTTTTACAAAAAGGGATATGAATATAAACGCTTTTACTCTCTAAAATCATACATCACACTACTTTTTAATTTGTTCTTTTTCTATTTCTTGTTTTAATTCATCATTAAAATGTATACTATTTATAATTTCATAAATAATTTCATCTGGTAAATCGTCTTCTAGCATTTCGTAAAAAATGGCATACAAATCTTCAACTGTTTTAGCAACCAAAGCTAATTTTCTTAATTCTTCTAAATTATGCTTTTTTTTATCATAAGTCAATTTTATATCTCCAAATAACCATCAAGTTATTTAGAACCCCCCCCCCTTGAAAATTTAGTATTTTCATAAATATATTTGCTACCTATTTGTTGACGATTTTTTTTATAAAAATCCAATTTTTCTGCAAAAATCATATTGCGCATTGCTAATTCTTCTTGTAATAAACTTATAGTTTGTCTATTTCTTTTCAACGTTTTTTCGCATATTTCTAACGAATAATTATACTTAATCGGATACCAAGCAATTAAATCTCTTTCTTCTTGTGATAAATTACTAATATTTTTATGAATAGTTTCAAATAATATAGTATCGTAAATTAGTAATTTGTTGCGTGTTTTTAAATACTGTCTTGCACGATATTTTGCAAGTTTTTCATTTTGTTCATCTTCATTCAAAGTTTCTTCAAACAAATAACTCATACTAGAAAATAGATCCTCAAACTTGGCAAAAAAAGTAATTAATTCTTCAATGGTGGTATCTAAAATCTCAGCTAATACTTTAAATGATACACGATAAGTTAATGACATCAACATAATTTCTTTTAGAAATTGTTCTGAAAAAGAATTCAAATCTTTTTTCTTCTCTTTTATTATTCCAAATCCAAATTGCAAAAGAAATGGTCTTAATTGTTCCAATAACTGTTTATTTTGTATTCTAGATAAAAAAACACAAGTCCATAATAATGACCATTTCAACTCGGCTGAAGCCTCTGGAATTGTAATTTCTTGGTTAGCTACTTTTTGCGCTATTTTTATTTTTGGTTCCCAAAAGTCAAAATTATGGTAACAGCTTTTTTTAGCAGATTCTGATTTTTTTTCATCTGCATTCTTTTTCATTTGATTCATTAACTTTTGGTAACGATTGTATTTTTCTGGAATATCTGGTATATTTATAGACTCAATTATTTTTTTTAAATCAACATCATTTAGAAAAAGAAGTTCTTTAATTTCTTTTTTTAATTTTTTTTGAAAAGCATAATACTCAATTTTATTTAAATAGTCTTCATATTCTGTTTTCTTAATTTCACTTTTCTTTTCCATAAATATTCACCACTTTCATTAAATAGTTTTATAGGACGGAATAGGGTTTTCATGGTACATTAACCTTCTTCCTTTAATATTTCTAAAAATGCTTCTTTTGGAACTTCTACACTTCCAAGCATTTTCATTTTCTTTTTACCTTCTTTTTGCTTTTCTAAAAGTTTTCGTTTTCGAGAAACATCTCCACCATAACATTTAGCTAAAA
>CANPIH010000003.1 GCA_947574085.1 uncultured Mycoplasmatota bacterium
AATTAATAGAAAACCCATAGAAAAAATCTATGGGTTTGTCTACATTCTGAAAAACAAAAATTATTGAGTTTTTGTTTTTTAATTTAATATTTTTGTAAAAGTGTTCTCTATTATATCTTTTTGCTTTAAAGGTAGATATAATTTATTTGTAGTTTCAAAAGCAGCATTTCCAATATTTTTCCTTAAAGTTTCGTCAAAATATAGTTTTTCAATAGCATTAAACCATTGTCCTTCTTCACAAAATATTCCGTTTTTATTATCCTCTATGAAAGATGTATATAAATCCGTTTTTGTTATACAAGAAGGAACTTTTACTATGCCAGCTTCAAAAAATTTTAATTCGGATTTTGCTTGGTTAAAAGAATTATTTACCAATGGAATAATATTAACATCAACACTTCCTATTTCGTATTGTAATTGTGGATAAGGAACTAATTCTTTAAAAATAACTCTACCTTGTTTTAAATAATCATTTAGTTTTCCTTCTAATGGCATAAATCCAACAATTTTTAAATAAATATTTTCATATTTGTCTAGTAATTGAATAAGTTCATTTTCCACAGTATGAAAATCATGTTTATGAGAATATGAACCACTAAAATATCCAATTATAAACTTAGATTTATCTAAAGTTCTCTTTTTAAGAATTTCTTTAGACTCCGTAATTTGTTCATTATTTAGAAAATTAGGAATAACAAAAGTAGGTTTATGAAAATCATTTGTTAAATTATTTTTTAAAAATTCTGTTGTTGTAATATAGAAATCACATTTTTTAGCTACCAATTCATATTGTGATGCGATAGAAAGATATAAAGGTATTGTTTCTTTCGTAAATCCTACCCCTATATGATTGATATAGTATGGAACATGATCAATTTTATATAGCAAGTCATCCATATCATATACAATAGGCTTGTTTTTTATTTTAGCTATATAAATTAAATTTTCTACTTCTATTGTCCAATTTGTTCTTTGAAAAACAATAATATTTATTTTATCTATGTGTTGTATAATTTTTGGAATTTCACTACATAAAAAGTAAGAAATTTCAAAATCTTTACTAGTTTCTAATGCTTCTTTAAAGTTATAACAACGATATCTAAAAGTGGAATTATCAAACTCATTTTTTATATATATAATTTTTTTCTTTTTATTTTTTTCTACTAAAATTTTAAATCTTTCAGCGTAAGATAATACTTGTAAAGGCATTTGGAATTCTTTTTTACATTCAATTTTATACATCTTGATCATCCTTTAAAAATTTATTCATATGTTTTATTGAATCTTTAAAGGCATTGTCCCAAGTTCCAATTGTATTTGCTTCATTATAATTTTTCTTTCTTTGCTCTAAATCTTTTGCTAATTTTGCTCCTTTTTCTAAGGCATCCAACATACTTTCTTTTTTTAATTCGGCGGTTATGATATTTTTAGAGTAAAAACTTAAATCTTGTTTGTTAGCGTATTGATTGGTAACGCATACCGCACCAGCAGTTGTAGAATCTAGTGGAGGATAACTAGGATGCGGGGTATAAATCATGCTATAACATAAATCAATTGTAGATATAAAGCTACAATAATCATTCCAATCCATTATACCTAAATCTTTAACTTCAACATCTGCGTCAAATGTAATACTTGGTACATTTTTGTCACCAGCTGTATAAACTATCCATTCTTTTGGATTTAATCTTCCAGTTAAAAAAGCTTCATTTAGATTTTCTAAACCAAAATAAAAAATATTTCTTTGATGAGAGGGTCTAGCGTAATAAAATAAATTATATTTCTCTTTTTGTGTAAAACTTTTGTGACTTGGTTTTAATAAATCTTTTGAAAATACTGGTTCAAAATAAATACCATTTTTTTTAACATTTTCATACCCATTTTTTACTAAATAATCGTAAAGCAATTTAGAATTTACCAGCGGTATTAATCTTTTATCTGTTAAAGTATTGAAACAACGAAGATGGTAATCTCCATGATCATAAAAGAAAGTTTCTACTTCTTGCATAATATAAAAAATTTTTCCGGTTATTTCTGGAGTATTTAAAACAGCGTCTGCGTTTACCCACATAGTGCATAAAAAATGATCTTTATTAGATATTTCTAAATGTTGATTTAAGTTTGTTGCAAAAAATTCTACATTCTCTGGTTTTTTTAATTTAAATAATTCTAAAAATTGATAAAAAATATTTTCTTCTGGATTTTGAGCAATTATTCTTAAATCGTAATGATAAGTATTTACAAAATGGATTGCTAATATTAATGCTGTTGCTTTTCCACCAAAAAAACATCCTTTATCAAAACCATTAAAAATAATATTTAAGCGATTTTTTTCTCTTAAAATTGGAAAAGTTTTAAGAGGATTGCTTTCATTAAAATGTTTGCTTAATAGGTCAGAAACCTTTTTTTTGAATTTTGTTTTTGGACCTACAATTTTTGGATCAAATTGCCCATATTTCATATAATGTAAGATTGGATTCATCTCAATTTTAAATGAATTATTTGCACTTAAATAAAGATTATTATCAAATTCTGCACTAGGATTTCTATGTTCTTTCCATCCAAAATAATAATAATGATTGACTGGGATCATACCAGTATTTAGTATTTCTGGATAATTAGAAATATAAAAATTCTCATCAAAATATCCACTATTTTTAATTATATTAATATTTTTAATATCATAAATTTTCTTTTTAATTCTGTGTATCATTTTAATTCACTCCACTTCGTATTTTACAAGTTAATTATAGTATAGAAAAAATTATATAGCAAGAAATTAAGTACTATTTTTTTAATAATATATTTTTAAAACTTCTTAAAGGTTTTGTAATTTTCCAACTCTTACTATTTAGCATTTCTTCCATAACTATACTTAAATCTTTTAATTGTTGTTGTGTTACCAATAATTGTTGATTTTTTTCCTCTTTCATGTCGCTAAGGTTTTTAATTTTCTTTTTTTGTTTTTCTAAATCTTTTTCATAGTTTTTTATAATTCTTTCTTGTTCTAAAATTTTTTCTAAAAAAGAATTACGTTCACTAATATTTTTTTCTATTTCATCATAAAAATGAAATTCCTTAAGTTTAATTTCCTTAGTAAGTTTCTCGTCTTTTGAAATTTCAAATATATATTGTAAAGTACATAATTCGTTGTCTTGATTTAGAATCTTGTAGAGATTTGGGTAAGAGTTAATGTAAGAAGGAATAACTTTTGTATTGTTAATTTTTACTATTTGTAAATTGGTTTTAAACTGTTCATTAATGTTTTTAATCATATCAATAAAAGAACTTTTTGTAAAAAAGCGAATGTGTGTATTATCCAAAAGACCCATTTTATTATAATTAAATTTGCGTTCGATTAAGTTTTTACTGATGTCCATATGTGCAATATTTGGAATACTAATTAAAATTTTCCCATTTTTATTTAGTTTTTTTGAAAAATTATATAAGATTTGATAGGGTTCTTCTAAATGTTCTAAAATGTCTGCAAAAATTATGTAGTCGAATTTAAGATTGCTAGAAAAAAATTTTTGATAAATTTGTGAATTATAATTAGAAATGGAAAAGTTGAATATTTCTTTATAAACTTTTTTCATTTTTGCCATCGCAATGGCTTCTTTATCTATTTCAATTCCATAAATTTCACAATTTTTTTCTGCTTTTAAAAGCTCTCCAATGTAGCCTACTGAACATCCAACATCTAAACATCGAGATTTTTCTTTAACCAAATTTGCAAGTAGAGCATGGCTGTCATTTTTATCATGTAAGTTTATTTTTATATTTTTATCATAATATTTGTTAGCTTTATTTGGAATTCCTAACAAGTTTTTTCTAGCATTTCCTAAATTATTCATTTTAATTCTCCTTTATTTGTAATTATAATTTCTATTGTATCAAAACTTCTATTTTTATAAAAGGATTTATTAATTGACGAATAACTTAAGAAAATGATACATTATTAATAGGTGTTAAGAATGAAGTTAATAAAGTATGCAATTTATATACTGGGATTTTGTTTTTTAATTGGTATATGTTTTCAGGATTTTAATCAAAGGGTTTTATTATCTAGTGCAAATAATTTAAAAACCGTTGATGTAATCAATGGTACTTTAATAAAGCAAGATTTTATAGTGGAACATAATAATATGGATGGTGTTGGAATTCATACTGCGACTGGTTCCCAATTAAAAATGGATGGCATTTTGACTATGCAGTTAAATTTAAACGATAAACTTCTAATTGAAAAAGATGTGGAAATAAAAGATTTTTTTGACAATGTCTATTATTATATAGATATTCCTTTACAAACTAATTCAAAAGGGAAAAAGTATCAGTTGGTGATAAAAGGAAAACAAATTCCAGAAGAGGCTACTTTAAAACTATATGCAAATAAAGTGAGTGGAAATGATGTTATTCATATTGGTTATTATTATAAAGAAAAAGATTCTTCTCTAATTCTATATCTTGTTTTATATTTTTGGATGATAATGCTTATTGAGGTTCTTAATAAAAAGGATACTAAAGGAGTAAAAAAATAATGAAAAGTATAAAAAACTTAAAAATGTATCAAAAAGTCTTACTACTTATTTGTTCCACTCTAATAATCTCTTTTTTCAATTTTTATTATTATAATTATCAAGCATTGAAATTGCCAAAAGAAAAAATGAGATATAGTTTAGATTTAGAAAGTTTAGAGCAAGATCATTTTAAATTCGAAAATAATACTTTAGTGAATAAAATGGAAACTGGCGAAATTAAGTTTAATCTGGATAATCAATATGTGAGATATATCATTGTTAATTTTGAAAGTCCAATAAATCAATTTTCTGTATCTTTAGAAGCGGAGTCCACTAACCCTTTTGGAGTTGATAAAAATTATTCTACAACTCAAAAATGCTATGGAGAATTAAAAACATGTGGATTTAATATAAACGCAAAAACACAAGAAATAGAAATGAAATTTAATGAAAATATACAAATAAAAAGTATTATTATAGACAATAGCTTGTTTTTTAACTGGACAACATTTCTTTTTTGGATTGTATTCATTAATTTAATATTAATTGTATTAATGTTTTGTAATTTCTTTTTACAAAAAATTCATTTTCTTGCTTTACTATTAAGTCTTGGTATGGGAAGTCTTTTTCTAGTTGCAACGCATGGTATGACTTCTAATACTTTTGATGGTCAAACGCACTTTATTTTTTATAATGCTTTAAATACTGAAAAGACTGAAGCAGATCTACAATACGAACTAGACAATCATCATATTTCAGGTATTGTTGAATTTGGAGACCTAGATACAAAAATAGAAAAAAAAGAATACACTCGTTTTATTAATGAACTGGCAAAGCATAAAATAAATAATGCAACCAAAAGTAGAAATTTATTACAATCTCAGCGAATTGTTTATTTTCCAATTGCTTTCGTTTTAAAAATTGCTTCTGGTATGCCAATTAGTTATTCTACTTGTATTTTACTTGCAAGAATTGCTCAATTGGTACTTTATTCTGTAATGACAATGTGGATTGTTAAATTTATGCCTAATTATAAACTATTAACCATTTATATTTGCTTATGTCCTCAAATGCTGTTCTTTGCTACGAATTTCAATTATGATCCAACGGTTGTGTCTTCTCTTCTGTTAGGATTTTCAATATTTGCTAATGAATATTCTAATAAAGAAAAGAAGATAAATAAAAAAAATATTGGTATAGCTATAGCTACAATAGTATTGGCATCTTTTGCTAAATTTGTGTACATATTGCTTTTATTTCTATTTTGCTTATTGCCAAAAGAAAAATTTTTTAATAAAAAGCAGAAAAATTTATTTATCTTAGTTATAATTGGAATAATTTTTTCATTAATAATAACAAAAGGATACATAATGTTAACAGCTAAAGCAGAATCTTCAACTATTTTGGCACTTGGAGAAATATCACCTTTTCAACAAATTCGATCTATTTTTCATCACCCTTTCTCTTTTATTCATTTATTTTATAGCGAAGTGATTTTAAAAGGTTTTGCAATGATGTTTTCTCCTGAAACGTTTGGATGCTTGAGTTATTATGGAACGATGACGCTAGAATTAAGCTATTTGATTTTTATTCTTATAATATTCTTGGCTTTTGTAACTGAAAAAAATCCAGTAAGCATTAAAAAAAGCAATAAAATAATAATGTTGTGTATATATTTTTTTATAATTTGCTTAATTTGGGTAGGAATGTATTTATGCTGGACGCCAGTTGGAGCTAATCAAATTGATGGAGTACAGCCAAGATATTATATCCCACTTCTATTACCAATTTTATATAGTTTTTCAACAAAAAACTTTTTTAATCATATTAATGAAAAGTATCTCCTTTCCGTTTTAACTATTTTATATATCTTTGCAAGTTGTATATTTATTTTTAAACTCGTTATTTCTATTTATGGATTATAATTAAAAAATAGTTTTCTAATAATTTTGATTAGTTGTTTATGTATTGCAAAAAAGTTTACATAAGCACAATTGAATGTTATAATATTTTATTATAAATTTGTGTAAATGAAGTAGTGGTGTTTATGGGTGAAGATAAAGTTTTAATTGTTGTTCCAGCTTATAATGAGCAAGATAATATATTGAAAGTAATTAAAGAAATTAAAGAGGATTTACCAGATTATTTTAATTTAATGGTAATTAATGATTGCTCTACTGACAAGACAAAAGAAATATTAGAAAAAAATAAAATTCCACATTTAAATAATATATTTAATATGAAATACGCTATGTCAGTTCAAACGGGAATTAAATATGCAAATATTAATAATTATGATTTTGTTATTTTAATGGATGCAGATGGACAACATATTGCAAAAGAAGCTTTAAAATTATATCAACAAATAAAAAAAAGTCATGAGGATATAATTATAGGTTCTAGATATTTAAAGGACTTTGGTTATCCATGCCCAAAATTAAGAAGATTAGGAACTAAAATATTTGAAATTTTGATAAATTTATTATGTCATCAAAAGATTGTAGATCCTTTATCAGGATTTCAATGCATTAATAAAAAAGTTATACAAGAATACGCTAAAAAAAATGGCTATCCAGAATATCCAGATGCTAATTTAATTATATCAATGCTTTTTAAGGGGTTTAAAATAAAAGAAATTCCAGTAAAAATGAGAATTAGAGAAACGGGTATAAGTATGCATGCCGGTATTAAAGAACCTTTAAAATATATGATAAATATGATTTATACGATTTTGGTAATAGTTATCCAAAATATTGGAAAAAAGAAAATTAATTATTTAAAATAAAATGAAAGTTGGAAATGTATGAAAAAGATATATTTTATTGTATTAACGCTATTAATTGGGTTGTATATTATAAACGATGTAAGGAGAAACAGATTTTCAATTAAAGAAAGCATTTATTGGATATTCGGAGTAGGAATAATGCTTTTTTTAGCTGTTTTTCCACAATGCATCGATGGTATAGCTACTTTTTTAGGCATTTCCTATCCCCCTTCATTACTTTTTGTGATTTGTATTATTTTTTTAATACTTATCAATTTTCGCAATTCGAAAAAAATTGTTATTTTGCAAGAAGAGGTAATCGAGCTTGAACAAAATATTACAATATTAAAGGGAAATAAAAAATGAAAAAAAATTTAAAACATACTTTTGTAATTTTGGCTTATAAAGAAAGTCCTTATTTAGAATCCTGTATAAAATCTATATTAAATCAAACCATCAAAACCAACATTATTTTAGCCACTTCCACTTTTAATAATTTTATAAAAAAAATAGCTAAAAAATATGAATTAGAAGTTCAAATTAATAAAGAGGGTCAGGGAATAGCAGAGGATTTTAATTTTGCTTATGAATGTGCCAAAACAAATCTTGTAACGATAGCTCATCAAGATGATATTTATGAAAGTGATTACGTTGAAACTATAATTCATTATTATCAAAAATATCAAAATGCCACTATATTGTTTACGAATTATTATGAAATAAGAGAAAATCAAAAAATAATTAATAGTCCAAGTAAAAAAGTAAAACAAATTTTACTGATTCCTTTGTACTTCAAAACTATTTGCTTTTTGAAAATGGTAAAAAGAAACTCGTTAAGATTTGGAAATGCTATTTGTTGTCCTACAGTAACTTTCAGTAAAAAGAATATAACAATCGATAAAATTTTTACTAGTAACTTTATTAGTAACATGGATTGGCTGGCTTGGGAACGTATTTCAAGACTTAAAGGAAGTTTTATTTATATTAATAAAATTTTAGTAGGTCATAGAATACATGATGAAGCTACAACCAGTAAATTAATTCAAGCTGGAAAAAGAACTAGTGAAGATTACGAAATGTTTTTAAGATTCTGGCCTAAATGGATAGCAAAAATTATTAATAAATTTTATAAGTTGAATGAAGCAACTTACAAAAAAAGTGAGTTTTAAAGTTGCCTTTTTGTAGTTTTTCATTTTTAGTATATGTTTTTAAAAATATAAATTTAAAGTAGGTGAAATTTTGAATAAAATTGTATCTATAATTGTTCCTGTTTATAATGCAGAAAAGTACATTGATCGATGCTTACATAGCATTTTAAATCAAAGCTATACAAATATAGAAATTGTCTTAATTAACGATGGTTCTAGCGATAATTCTTTAAAGATAATAAATGAATACGCCAAAAAATATAGCTTTATTAAAGTATATAGTCATGAAAACAAAGGTGTAGGATTTACTAGGAATTTTGGAATTCTACAAGCAAAAGGGGAATATATTGTTTTTGTTGATAGTGATGATTATATTGATGAAAATTATGTGGAAATTTTATTAAATAGTGTTAAAAACTATGATGCTGTATTTAGTGGCTATAAAAGTATAACTGAAAATGGAGAAATTATTTCTGTAAATGCTTTAGATCAATCGGAGTGGGCTAAATACAAATACACTGGAATATTAGGAAAAATATATAAAACAAAATATTTAATACAAAACAAAATATTTTATCCAAATTATAAAGTAGGAGAAGATCTTTATTTTGCTTTATTGGTAATTAATAAAGGGGCAAAAATTTTAACAATAGATTATTGTGGATACAACTATGTGCAAAATAGTAAATCTGTTACCAATTCTTTAATAGAAAAATATGATATGCTTCCTATGTTTCAAGATTTATATGAAAAAATACATCAAGATTTGGAAAATGATACCAAATTGTTTCATTTTTATATTAAAGCAATGCTTTATTCTATAATTTTACAAAAATCTATTTTAAGTTCTAAAGAAATGAATGAAATGTTTTTTAATACTATGAAATGGATTAAAAATTGCAAAAGAAAAATTGGGATTTTTAATTATAAATTAGAAAGTTTAAAAATAAGATTTTTTGTTAATTTATTTGTGTTTGGTTATTGTATAAAAATTAATAAAATATTATTTATTATTTTAAAACATTTATAGAAAGGTTTTTCATATGGAAAAAAATTTAGTTAGTGTAATTATGTCTACAAAAGATACGGAAGAGAATATGCTCAAAGAGGCAATAAATAGCATTTTAAATCAAACTTATAAGAATATTGAATTTATTATTGTTTGTGATGGAAGCGAAGAAAATTATAATTATATAAAAAAGTTAAAAGACAAAAGAATAAAAATTATTAAAAATGTAAGTACTATTGGTTTGACAAAATCTTTAAATAAAGGTTTAAAGATTGCTAAGGGTAAATATATAGCACGAATGGATAGTGATGATATTTCTTCAAAAAATCGTCTAAAATGGCAAATAGAATATTTGGAAAAACATTTAAATGTCGATATATGTTCAGTTATTCCTAAAAATTTTGGATATTCACACAATTATTCGATTAATTTATTTCCTTCTTTTGATGGAAATAAAGCTCAATTATTTTTATACAGTTGTCTTACACATGCTGCAGTTGTATTTCGTAAAAGTTTTCTTGATCAATTTCAAATTAAATATGATGAGAATTGTTTGCTGGCTCAAGATTATGAATTGTGGACAAGATGCGCAAAATTAACAAATATGAAAGTAATACAGAAAGTGGGCTATTACATACGTGTACATCATAAAAGAATTACCACTACCAAAAAAGAAGAACAAACAAAAGTTGTAACAATGATTTATAAACGAAATTTACAAGAGCTTGGTATGAAGCCGACAGATAAAAATATAAATACAATGTTCTTTTTGAGTGGGCGAGAAAATTTGAATGTAAATAGCAAAAATATTCTTGAATTTATTGAGGAAGCCATACTTAAAAATAAGGAAAAAGGTATTTACGAATCTAAAAATTTTAGAAGAATTTTATACTTTAATTATGTATTTAGAATGTTTACATTAAAGAAACAATTGGTAAATATTAAATATATTTTTAAGTCTCATATTATAAGTTTAACAATAAAATATATAATTACATTTAGCTTATTAAAGATGGGATTTTATAAGTAGGAGATGAAATCGTTTGAATAAAACTTTAGTTTTACAATTGGATTCAGATTATTTGTATTTTAAATATTTAAAATCAAAATATAAGTTAGAAGATTATTATTGTAAAAAATTTAAAAATTTTTTTTTTTATTTTTTAAAACTCTTAGATATTTTACATATAAGTATTTTTCTTTTTTTAGGAAATTGGAAAAAAGAAATAAAAAAATTTGATACTGTTGTTATTATACCCAACAATTATAATTATGGTATTTCAAAATATATAAAGAGGAAAAATAAAAAGTGCAAAATTATTTGTTATTTTTTAAATGTAATTTGTGAAACAAATCAAAATGTTTTAAAAGATCAAAATATTGATGAATTTTGGACTTTTGATCAAAAAGATTCAGCAAAATACAAAATGAATTATTACCCTCAATTTTTTTCAAAAGAAGTAAAATTAGAAAAAAAGAAAATCTTATACGATACGATTTTTTTAGGAAGAGATAAAGGAAGAAAAAAAGATTTAGAAAAAATAGATAAAGTATTTAAAAAAATGAATTTAAAGTCTAATATTATGATAATTAGCAATGAAAAAGAATACATTGAATACCAAGAATATTTAGATTTAATAAGCGAAAGCAAAACAATTTTAGAGATAGTAGACGCTAAACAGTCTGGAATGACTTTAAGATGTATGGAGTCAATATTTTTAAATAAGAAATTAATTACTAACGATAAAAAAATTAAGGATTATGATTTTTATAATAAAAATAATATTTTTGTTATTGGTATAGACAATTATAAAGATTTAAAAAATTTTATAAACACAAAATATCAAAATATTGATAGATCCATATTAAAAAAATACGAATATGGTTCTTGGTTAAATGCGTTAGTAAAAAAGAAATAATTTTTTAAGTGGAGATGAACCAATTGCGAAGTAAAAGAGCATTAAAAAATATTTTAATAACATTATTATTGCAGATTATTACGATATTCTGTGGTTTCATTGTACCTAAATTGATTATAAGCAATTATGGTTCAGAAATGAATGGATTACTTTCTTCTATTACTCAATTTTTAGCTTATATTACTCTTTTAGAGGCTGGAGTAGGTCCAGTTGTAAAAGCTACATTGTATAAACCTATTTCTCAGAAAAATACAAAAGATATTATAAATATTTTAAAAACATCAGAAAATTTTTTTAAAAAAATTGCTTATATTTTTATAGTGTATATACTTCTTTTATGTTGCATATATCCCACCGTTATTAATGATAAGTTTGATGTGTTATTTACGATTTCATTAATTCTTATAATGTCACTTTCAACTTTAACAGAATATTATTTAGGAATTACTTATAGAATTTTTTTAAGTTCTTTACAAGAAACTTATGTAATTTCTATTACGCAAATTCTTGTTACAATTTTTAATACTATTGGTATTGTTTTATTCATTTTTTTAGGTTTGAATATTATTTGGGTAAAATTAATGACAGCTATAATTTTTATTATTAAACCTATTTTTTTAAGTTATTATGTTAAAAAAAAGTATAAAATTCATTTTAGAGATGAAATAGGAAGTTATAAATTAGAGAAAAAATGGGATGGTTTAGCACAGCATGTGGCGAATATCATTTACGAAAATACAGATATAGTTATTTTAACATTATTTGCAACTTTGAATGATGTTTCCATATACGCAGTTTATATATTGGTTATAAAAGGTATAAAAAGTTTAATAGAAGCTCTAACCTCTGGAATTGATTCTTCTTTTGGTGATATGATTGCAAGAAAAGAACAAGAAAACTTAAGCAATAGTTTTAAGATTTATGAATTTGTTTATTTAACTATTATTACCATTATTTGCATAAGTACAATAGTCTTAATTGTTCCTTTTATCAAAGTGTACACAATGAATATTTCTGATGCCAATTATGTTCAACCTTTGTTTGGCTTGCTATTATCTATTGCTGGTTTTATTTATGAAATTCGCTTGCCTTACAGTTTGCTTACACAAGCAGCGGGGTGTTTTAAAGAAACAAGAAATGGAGCTTGGTTAGAAGCGATTATGAATGTTGCTATTTCCATGTTTTTAGTTTTTAAATTGGGACTTATTGGAGTTGCATTAGGCACAATCATCGCGGTTTTGTTTCGAACTATTGAATTTATGATTTATACCTCTAAATATATTTTAAATAGAAAAATAATGGATACTTTTAAATGGTTTGTGATTATAATCTTTGAAACTTTTGTAATTTATTTAGTTAATAATTTATTTTTTAGCCAGTTAACTTTTGTATCCTATGGAACATGGTTTGTCTATGCTCTCTTTATTTTTGTTTTAACCACATTCTTTGTAGTGATAATAAATTATATGTGGAACCGAAATACAGTATATAATTTAAAGTATTTAATCAAAAAAGTTCTAAAAAAATAAATATTATCAATTATTGTAAGTAGTAATTTGGAATACATTGAAACATCGTATTAGTTATGATAATATGATAAAAAGAATATAGTTTGGTAATTTATATTGACAATAAAGAAATGAAGTTGACTTATTTAAATTATTTGTTCAGAAAGAAGAAAAAGCTATGAAAAATGGAATCGTAATATTAAATTATAATGATAGCGAAAATACATCTTTGTTTTTAAAAAATATTAAAGATTTTAATATATTAGATTATATTGTTGTTGTGGACAACAAAAGTACAGATGATTCTTTGAAAAAACTTAAAGTTTATGAAAATAATAAAATAAAAATAGTAGAAGCAAAAGCAAATAAAGGATACGCATCTGGAAATAATGTGGGGATAAAATATTTAATTGAAAATTTTGATATTGATAATATTATTATATCAAATCCAGATATTGTAGTAAAAGAAGAAGATATTAAAATGTTAATACAAGATTTGAAAAATCAAAAAATTTCTGTTATAGCTCCTAATGTGAAAGAACCTTATGGAGTATCTCGTGGTTGGAAACTTCCTACATTTTTTTCAGAATTTCTTTCTAGTATTCCAATACTTAGACGATTTGAGCAAACTCTACTATCTTATCGTAATGAAAACTATCAAAGTGATTTAACACAAGTGGATGTTGTCAAAGGCTGTTTTTTTATAATAAAAAAAGATGCTTTTGAAGATATTAACTTTTTTGATGAAAATACTTTTCTTTATTATGAAGAAAACATAATGGCAAAAAAGTTACAAAATAAAGGCTATATTACTTGTGTAGATAATAGGGTAACTATAATTCATGCTTTATCTCAAAGTGTTGATAAAAATATTAGAAAGTTAGAGAAATTCAAATATTTGAAAAGTAGCCAATATTATTATGAAAAGTCTATTAATAAATTGAATATTTTTAAACTTATGATTTTAAAAGTATTGAATAGTATCTATTTCTTTGGCTTGAAAGTAGAAAAAATAATAATAAGAAGGTGATATCTATGAAAAATATTATTATTATAGGGGCAAGAGGATACAAATCGAACTATGGGGGTTGGGAGACATTTGTTACAAATTTAATTAAAAACTATTTGGATAAAGAAGTTAAGTTTCATATTCCAGAGCTTACAAACGACAAAAGGCAAAATAAAAAAATAATTGAAAAAGATGATGTATCATGTCTTCAAGTTTACTCTCCAAAATGGGGATTTGTAACCATGTTTATCTACGCTATTTTAGCTTTAAAACGAATGAATCAATATATCAAGAAACAAAAACTTGAAAATGTAGTTTTATATATTTTAGGGTGTCGTATGGGACCATTTTATCCGTTTTTGATTCATTCTCTAAAAAAAAGAGGCGTTAAAGTTTATTTGAATCCTGATGGGTTAGAATGGATGCGAGATAAGTGGTCTTGGTGGATAAAAATCTGTTTTAAATTAAGCGAATATTGTATGATAAAACATAGTGATGTAGTTGTATGTGACTCTAAAGCAATTCAAAATTATGTAAATACTAAGTACAAAAAATTTAATAAGATTACATATTTTATTCCTTATGGGGCTTATTTAAATCAGAAAGAATGTAAAACGGATATTGTAAAAAAAATGTATAAAAAATATCAACTTGACGAAGACAACTATTATCTTCTTGTTGGCCGATTTGTTCCAGAAAATAATTATGAACTTATTATTAAAGAATTTATGGCGTCATCTTCAAAAAAAGATTTGGTGATAATTTCAAACATAGAGAAAAATAAATTTTACAATTTACTAAAAGAAAAAACAAAATTTGACACTGATAAGAGAATTAAATTTGTCGGAGCGGTTTACGATAAAGATTCACTTTATTATTTTAGAAAACATGCTTTTGCTTATATTCATGGGCATAGTGCTGGTGGAACGAATCCTAGTCTTTTAGAATCTTTGGCTAGCACAAAATTAAATATTTTGTTTCATGCGATATATAATGTTGAAGTTGGACTTACTTCTTGTTTTTACTTTAGTAAAAAAGACCATGATTTAGTAAGAATCATTAAAAAAGTAGAAAATCTTGACACAATGGCTATCAAAAAGTATGAAAAATTAGCACATGAGCGAATAAAAAATGAATATACTTGGACACTAATAGTAGACAAATACAAAAATATTTGGTAAAAAAGATAATTTAATGGTATTCTTATGTAATAAGAAAAAGAAGGTAGTGATAAAATGAAGGAGAAAGCAATTGAATTGGAAAATGTAACAAAATCCTTTAAATTATTTTATGATAAACCAACCACTTTAAAGGAAAGACTTGTTTTTTGGAATAAGAAAAAAGCCGATGAGCGAGTGATTTTAAATGATATCTCTTTAGATATAAAAAAAGGAGAGACCGTTGCTTTAATAGGTGTTAATGGATGTGGGAAATCCACTCTTTTAAAAATGATGACTAAAATTATATATCCTACTAAGGGTAAAATTAAAACACATGGTAAGATTACTTCTTTATTAGAATTAGGAGCAGGATTTCATCCAGATTTTACAGGACGAGAAAATATCTATTTTAATGCTTCTATATTTGGACTTTCAGAGCGTGAAATTGATAATCGTTTGGATGACATTATTGCTTTTTCAGAATTAGGAGAATTAATTGATAGTCCTGTCAGAACGTATTCTAGTGGACAATATATGCGACTTGCTTTTTCCATTGCTATTAATGTGGATGCTGAAATTCTTTTAATTGATGAAATATTAGCGGTAGGTGATCAACATTTTCAAGATAAGTGTTTTGGAAAACTAACTGAATTGAAAAAAGGTGATACTACCATTGTCATTGTAAGTCATGGTCTTGAATCTGTAAAAGATTTATGCAATCGTGGTATTTGGATACATAATGGAAAAATAAAAATGGATGGTAAAATTAAGAATGTATTGGAAGCGTATGTAAAGGAGTGTAGATAATTATGAAAGAATTATTTAAAAATCTTTACAATTATCGTTTGCTTTTAAAAAGCAATGTAAAAAAAGATATTCGTGGAAAGTATAAAGCTTCATTCTTAGGAATTTTATGGACTTTTGTAAATCCATTGTTAACTACTTTAGTATACGCTATCGTTTTTCCTTTTATTTTAAAAAATACAGAACCACATTATGTAACATATTTAATTATAGGTATTTTACCTTGGACTTATTTTACAAACACAATTGTAATTGGAACTAATGTTATTTTAGGCAATGCTGGCATTATAAAAAAAGTGTATTTTCCAAGAGAAATTTTACCTATATCAGCAAATACAAGTGGATTAATTAATTTTTTAGTTTCTTGTTTAATTATTTTTCTTTTTTTAATCTGTAGCGGAATTTGGTTTAGTCCTTATTTGTTATTCTTGCCTCTTATTATAATGATACAATATGTATTTCAACTAGGAATTATTTTGATAGCAAGTGCTGTTGAAGTTTATGTTCGAGATGCGGAGTATATCATTAATTTTTTAGTGAGCATGTTATTTTATTTAACGCCAATTCTTTATTCTGTTAAAATGTTTGAGGGAAGTCCTATAGCGAATTTAATTAAGTTAAATCCTATGGCGACGATTATTAATAGTTATCGTAATATTTTATTTTATCAAACTATGCCAGAAATTAAAGCTTTGCTTATTACTTTTGGAGTAAGTTTATTATTGTTGTGGATAGGTTTTAAAATTTTTAACAAATTACAAAGAGGATTTGCTGAGGAGGTTTAAAATGGGTTTAAAAATTGCAGCAGTTGTAACCTTATTTTATCCAAATTCTACTCATTTCAAAAATATAAATAATTATTTGGAATCTGTAGACAAACTATATGTAATTGATAACACTCCCAAGAAAAATGTTAAAAAATTTTTACCTCAAAATAAGAAAATTGAATATTATTCTTATGATAATTTAGGAGTGGCAAAGGCTTTGAATATTGCAGCAAAATTGGCTCAAAAAGAATACACTTGGTTACTAACAATGGATCAAGATACCGTTATTCAAAAATCTGTAATTGAAGAAATGAAACAAATTATTAAGAAAAAAAATATGGATAATATTGGGATTGTTACCCCATGGCATAAAACAAAATTGCTAGTAGAAAAACCAACAGAAGCTGTAGATTATCCTCAAGACGTTATGACTTCTGGAAATCTATTAAATTTAGTTATTTGGGAAAAAATAGGGGGATTTTTTGAAGATTTTTTTATTGACGGGATAGACATTGAATATGGACTACGCTTAAAAAAAAATGGTTATAAAATTATGCGTTTAAATTATTTAGAAATTGAACATGATTTAGGGAATATTTTTTATATAAAAGGGAAATTATGTACCAATCATAGTGGAATTCGAAGATATTATATGAATCGTAATTATCACTATATTTATGATATGTATAAAGATACTGACTTAAATTTTTGCTTATTTTTAAAAAGTAACTACAAAACAATGCTTAAAGTTATTTTATTTGAAAAAAATAAATTTTCTAAAGTATATGGCTTTGTACTAGGTTATCTACACTATAAAAAAGGTATTAAAGGAAAATTAGAAAAATTTTTAAATCAAAAGATGTAATTTGAAGAAAAAAATGTTAAAATACAAAAAAGGAGCGAATAATATGCTTTTTACAAAAAAAAATATTCATCGATTAGGAGTATTTGTTTTTTTTGATAAAAATGGTATTGTAGATGATTATGTACTTTTTATGCTTGAATCCTTAAAAAAAGCTGTACAAGATTTAATTATAGTTTCTAATTGTATGTTATCTGGTAATGAGAAAAAAAAATTATTTACTTTTACTGATAAAATAAAGATTAGACAAAATATTGGCTTAGACGCTGGAGCATTTAAAGAAGTTTATGACGACTATCAAAACTATTTTAGAGATTTTGATGAGCTTATACTTGTGAATGATACGTTTTATGGTCCTTTTGTACCTTTTAAAAAAATATGTGAAGTTATGGAGAAAAGGGATGTTGATTTTTGGGGGCTAACGGCAAATTATAATAGTGTGGATGGATTTGGATATCTTCCCGATAATATGATTCATAGCCATATACAAACGTTTTTTATTGCTTTTCGTGGAAATGTTTTAAATAGTAAAGCCTTTCGTGAATATTGGGAAAATTACAACATAAAAAAAATGAAACGTTTTGATAATGTGGTGACAAAACATGAAATCGTATTTACACATTATTTAGAACAAGCTGGTTTTAAATGGGATGTATACACCAATTTAGAAAAATATCATAGTTCCAATTTAGAAGAAAATTTTAATGCATACGCTTATGCCTCTTTTGATTTGATTCAAAATTGTAATTGTCCATTTATTAAAAGAAAAAACTTTGTATTTGATAAAAAAGATATTCTTTATTTGACTGATGGTGAAGAGAATAAAAAAAGTATGGAATACATAGAAAAACATTTCTCTTACGATACAAATATGATTTGGAAAAATTTAATAAGACTTTATAATACAGAGGATTTATATTATGGTTTGAATTTAAATTTTATTGTTGAAGAACAAGAAAAAAGTAGTATTTTGTATGCTATTGTAATTTATTTAGAAGAAGAAAAGTACTTGCATTTCTTTATGCAATTTTTAAAAAATACACACATAAAAAATATTTTTGTTTTTGCAAGTAATTCCAAAGTGCAACGAAAGTTAGAAAACGAAAATATAAAGGTTACAGCAAAAAAAGATTTTGATTCTTCAAAATACCAATATATCGGTATCGTAAAAGATAAAGATTTAAAAAGACAAAAAATATTTTTGGTCTATGAACATTATTTTGCCCATTTTATGTTGAACGCTTTAGAAAGCCAAAAATATATAAATGGTATTCTTAAAATCTTTGCAGAAAATTTTTATTTAGGAATGCTTTTGCTTCCAGAAAGCTTTCATAGTGATTATTTTGGAGAAATTGCAGAAATGAGTAATAAAATACCATGCAATTACAACTCATGCTTTATTAAAAGTAATTTATTTGATTGGGAAATAATAGAAAAAGATTCTTTTGTATCGCATTATTTAGAAAAAGCAAAATACAAATACATTGTTGGAAAAATATATAATAAAAAAAGCATAGCAAAATATTTATTAAATCAAGAATATATTATTAAAAAAACTTATGAAACTTTAGGAAATTGTAATGGGTATGTAAATCAATTTTCTGTTCTTTTATATCATTTAAAACATACAAAAAGGATTCAAATTCCAGGAAGGGGAATAATATTACGTTTGTATCGAAAGTTTCTAAAAATACGTTATAAATTTTTTTAAAAGTTTTTTTAATAAAAAAAATTGTTTACTTTTTACTATTTTTTAAATTCCAAGCAAAACTATAAATTAATTTATAAAGTTTAAATTTATAGAGTAGATAACCGATAAGCAATTTACTGTCTAAATTTTTAAACTTTATTTTTTTTAATACTTGCTCTATTTGATTTGTTTTTAAATATTTTTTTATATTTTCTTTTCCACTTTTATAGTTTTTATTATTTAATTCATTTAAAAGAATTCCTAAAAATTTACGAAGGTAAAATAAGCCAAGAAGATGCTCCCAATTCTTTATACCATTTTCTAAACAGATTTCTTTTAATGGTTCATAATATTTCAAATTTTCTTCAAAGTTAATAGGACAATAAATTAAATTTGTATCTGAAACATAGTAATAAAGTTTTTCATCTAAATAAAGGTATTTGTCAATTTTAGAAACGTAAGCAATATTAAATAGTAAATCTTCTCCGCTTTTTTTATTTGTATTAAATTGTAAATGATTTTCATCTATAATTTTTTTAAGGTAAATTTTATTCCAAGGAACGCTTCCAAGTTTATGAAGAAATTCTCCCTGAATATATTTTTGTATCCCATTTTTTTCAATAAAAGGTCCATTTTTATATCGCTTTGAAATTATATCTCCTACATATTTTTGACGGTCTATTATGTAAGCATTAAAGTAAAGAAGTTCAAAAGTTTCTTTTTGAAGAATAGGAATGATCTTTAAAAAAAATTTTTCATTGTACCAGTCATCACAATCTCCAAAAGTAATATATTTTCCTTTTGCATAAGAAATTCCAATATTTCTAGTATCACTAACTCCACTATGTTTTTTGTCTATAGCTTTAATATTTTTATATTTTTTTTCGTATTCTTTTAAAATTTTAAATGTGTTGTCCTCAGAACCATCATTTACGAGAATTAATTCATAATTTTTATAATTTTGGCAAAGTAAAGATTCAATTAATTTTTTTACTTTTTTTTCTCCATTGTATACAGGGCATATTATAGATAACAGTATATTTTTCATTCTTTTTTCTCCTTATCTCTTTTATTTTAACATAATGCTTTTTAAAAAGCACAATGTATTGAATAACTTTTTAAAATAATATATAATTTAGTTAGAGAAAAGGTATGAGTTAAATGAAAATACAAACAAAAAGTAAAGAAATTATAAAGAAAATACAAACGATGTGGAATCAATTTTTAAATTTAAAATATATAAAAAAACTATTCTTATTTTTACCACATAATTTTTTTCTATTTTTATTATTTGTTTTAAGTTTTTATTTAATTCTTACTTTTGATTACAATCGTTCTATACCACTTTATATGTTTCCAGAAGAAGCGGATGGCTATTTTGATGGAATTGTAGAAGAGTCTCTTACTTTTTCTTTACAAAATATTAAGAAAGAAAGGATTGAAGATAATGGCAAAAATCCAGACAGAATTTGTATTCGCTTTGCTACATTTGGTAAAAAAACCAATTCAAAATACAAATATATTGTATATAAAAATGAAGAAAATCTTTATGATGAAACTTTTAACTCACGAATTTTAGAAGATAGTAAATATCATTGTTTTTATTTGCCTAATGCAACAAAGGAGAATATACATGAATATAAAATTGAATTTGCTCCTATAAAGACAAATGTAAAAAATATGATTACGTTGTTTAAAAATACTGAAACTGGAGAAGTTGATTTTAATCTTGCTTATGAACCACCTATGATTTCTATAAAAACTATATTTCTGTTTGGCTTTTTTCTTATTTATTTTTTCGTAAATTATAAAATAAATAAGAAAGAAATAAAAATGGAAAAGTTTTGGCTGTATATAGCAATTTGCTTTATTTTACCAATTGCTATTATTAATCCCCCTTATGAAGTACCTGACGAACCAATTCATTTTTACAACTCTTATCGTTTGACTCAATACGATAAAAATAAAAATTTCTATGAAAATTTAGATAATGAATATATGATTATGCCTGAAAATATAGGATGTATTGGATATGTAAATATTCAAAAAAAAGATAAAGTTACCAATTTAAATGAAGTAGCAGAATGTTTTAAAAATTCTCCAAATATTGTTAAAAAAAGTAGTTACGTTTTTGTAGAAGCAAAGATAGGCTTTCTTGCTTCCGCTTTGGGTATTAAAATTGCTGATTTATTTACGAATTCACCAGGAATTATTTTCTATATGGGTAGAATTTTTGCCACTCTTTTTTCTATTTTTGTAATTTATAAATCGTTAAAAATTGCACCAAAACATAAAGAAATTTTGTTACTTGTTGCCACAATACCGATGTTTATTCAACAAATGTGTTCTTATTCTTATGATGGTACTTTAAATACTTTTAGTATTTTAGCAATGGCTATATTATTAAAATTAATATATGACAAAGATGCAAATTGGAGAATTTATACATGGCTTTTACTTCTTTGTGGAGTTTTTATAGTTACCATTAAAATTCTTTACCTTCCTATTTTTCTGTTTTTACTTTTTGTTCCTAATGAAAGATTTTCTCGAAAAATAGATAAATACATTTATACGTTTGGAATTTTTGTAGGTTCTTATTTTCTTGGTAATCTGTGTAAATCTTTATTTATAAATGGAAATTTGGATACAATATTGTCGTCTCTATTTGCTTTTCTATCTTTAATTATTTGCTGGAATCTTATTTTAAATAAAAAGAGTAGCTGGATTAAAACACTGTCTATTTTAGGAATTAGTGTAGTAGGTGTAGCATTAACTAACGCAGTTTACTTAGTGCTTCCATTACTTTTACTACTCTTTGTTCCTCAAGATAAATTTAAGAAGAAATGGCATAAATTTATTCTAATTGTTGCATTTTTGCTATTCATTATGATTTTAGGAAAATTAGCTGTGTTTTTAAATGAAATATCCTCCGTCGAAGGGACAACGAACGCCGTAGGAAGTTCTAAAGCTGTTGTAAGAATTTTGGATTTAATTACACATCCTTTTAATTCTATTTTACTTGTTTTGCGTACATTCAAAATGAAAACAATTTTTTATTTACGTAGTTTAGTAGGATATTTTGGATGGTTCACATTTCATCTCAATGACTTGTATGTGATTGCTTATCTAGTATTCGCTTTCTATGTATGGAGAAATACAGAATTTGTAAAAGTAAAATGGTTTGAAAAAATAATTTTGATTTTCGGTATTTTAGTGGGAATTTCAGGAGTCTTTTTGGCAATGTATGTATATTGGTCTGGACCAGAATTGTATTATATAGATGGAGTACAAGGTAGGTATTTTATTCCTTTTGTTGCACCAGTTCTCTTATTATTTTTGTCATCTAAAAAGAAAAAAGGTTTCCATTTTGAAAAAAACGTTTATAATTTTATTAATATTATTTTATTAGAATATGTATCGTTGCTATTGTTATTCTATTATTAAGAGGTGAAAAGTAAATGAAAAAGAAAAAAATTCTTTTAATTATTCCAGCGTATAATGAAGAAAAGAATATTTTAAAAACGTACAAAACGATTTTGGAACACAACAAAAAAAAGAAAAGCAATTATGATGTTATTGTAATTAATGATGGCAGTACTGATCATACTGAAGAAGTTCTAAAAGAACATAAAATACCACATATTAAGCTTTTATCTAATCTTGGAATTGGAGGTGCTGTACAAACTGGTTACAAATATGCCTATCGAAATCATTACGATGTTGCTGTACAATACGATGGCGATGGACAACATGATGTGAATTATGTTGATAGCTTGATAAAACCTATTGAAAAAAATGAAGTTGATATGGTAATAGGTTCTAGATTTTTAGATAAAAGTTCTAGTAAATTTCAGTCTTCTTTTGCTAGAAGAGGTGGAATTAAATTGATTTCGTGGCTAATTAAATTGAAAACAGGTGAAAAAATATTAGATACAACAAGCGGATTTCGAGCAGTGGGCAAAAAAGGAATTGAAGCTTTTGCTAAAATTTATCCATCAGAATATCCAGAACCTATTTCAACAGTGTATGTTTTAGCCAAGAATTATAAAATTAAAGAAATACCTGTAAGTATGAATGAACGATTGGAAGGGAAATCTTCTATCCATACTTGGAAAAGTGTATATTATATGTTTAACGTTTTATTAACTATATTATTGATGAAAAGTGGTGATAAAAATGAATAACCATTTGCGATTTTTTTTAATTATTCTTTCCATTACGCTTGCTATTTTAATTTTGAGACTTGTAGCTAAAAACAAATTACCTGTTAAATATTCTTTGTTTTGGCTTTTGTCGTCTTTTGCTGTTTTCTTAGTTGGGGTGATACCAAGTTTTATTGGTATGTTCACTAAATTGATTGGCTTTGAAACTACTTCAAGTTTAATTGCTTGTGTTATTATTGGCTTACTTTTATTAATTACTTTAGTATTGACAATAATAGTTTCTGAGCAAAAAAGAAAACTTCTTTTGTTGGTACAAGAAGTTTCATTACTTAAAGAAAAAATAGAAAAGTAGTAGGTGGTTTTACTTTGAAAATTTCAATTCTCACTGTCTGTTATAATTCCGATAAGACGATAAAAGATACTTTAGAGTCTGTTTTAAAACAAGAATATACAAATTACGAATATTTGATTGTAGATGGTAAAAGCCAAGATAACACTTTAAAGATAGTAAAAGAGTATGAAAAAAAATTTAATGGGAAATTAAAAATTATTAGTGAAAAGGATAAAGGGCTATATGATGCTATGAATAAAGGTATTGAAATGGCAACAGGTGAGATCATTGGCATTATTAATTCTGATGATATTCTAGCCCATGAAAAAGTTTTTCAAACGGTTATAGAAAATATAAAAAATGTGGATGGAGTGTATTCTAATTTATTAATGCTGGATGAAAAATTAGAAAAACCTTATCGTCTTTTCAAACCAAAAAAACTTTCTTTAAAATGGGGGTGGGCAATGCCACATCCAACTCTTTATTTAAAAAAAAGTATATATAAAAATTATGGAATGTTTGATTTACGTTATAAAGTAACTTCTGATTATGATTTTATGTTAAGAATTATTCTGGCTGGTTGTAAATTTAAATACGTAGACGATTATTTTGTTTATATGCGTTCTGGTGGTGCAAGTACCAAAGGATTAAAAGGTTACATTTATAATTTTAAAGAAAGTTATAAAGCTTTAAAACACAATCGTGTTCGATTTTCTTTTCTTACCAATTGTAAAAGAACTGTGGAGAATGTTTTATTACAACGTTTGAAGCTTTTTAATAAAAATGAAATTTCCAAAGCAAGACAAATAAAAAGAAACAACAAATATATTGAAATCAATTCTGTTTGTAATGGTTCTACTGGAAAAATTATGGGTGATATAGCTAGAAAAGCAAAAAAAGAAGGATATGAAACACTATGTATTTATGCAAGAAGAAAAGGATATAAGGATTTAAGATGTGTAAAAGTAGGTGGATTTTTTTCTTTTTGGTTTCATGTTATAATTGCTACTCTTTTTGATAAACAAGGACATGGATCGTATTTTAAAACAAAAAAAATAGTTCGCATTTTAAAAAAAGAAAAGCCAAGTATTATTCATTTGCATAACATTCATGGGTATTATTTAAATGAAAAAGTTTTATTTACTTACTTAAAAAAAGAATTTAATGGTAAACTTTTATGGACATTTCATGATTGTTATCCGTTTACAGGACATTGTCCATACTTTACAGCAGTCAGCTGTTTTAAGTGGCAAAAAGAATGTAAACATTGTCCAAATAAAAAAAGATATCCTATAAGTTGGGGATTAGACGCATCTAAAAGTAATTTTTATAACAAGAAAAAATTGTTTATGGATCTTAAAAATTTAACTATTATAACTCCTTCAAATTGGTTAAATAAATTAGTAAAACAATCTTTTTTAGGTAGTTATCCAGTACTTACGATTCCTAATACAATAGATACCCATATTTTTAAGCCAACATATGATCAAGGATTGCTAAAAAAATATAAAATTCCAGCTTCAAAAAAAATATTGTTGGGGGTTGCCAGTATTTGGGAAGAGCGAAAAGGACTTATGGACTTTTTAAAATTGTCTCAAAAAATAAGTGAACCATATTTAATTGTTTTAATTGGTTTAAGTAAAAAGCAAAAAAAACAAATAGAAAAATATTCAAATATTCTTGGCTTAGAAAGAACGGAAAATCAGATAGAACTTGCTAAGTTTTACACTCTAGCAACCTATTTTTTAAATTTGACTTATGAAGACAATTATCCCACTGTAAATCTTGAGGCTATTGCTTGCGGTACAAAAGTAATTACCTATGATACTGGAGGATGTTCAGAACAAGTAAATAAAAAAAATGGCTATATTGTTCCAGTTGGTGATTTAAATAAAATCTTGGAAATATTAAAATAATAGAAAAGAGTTGAAGTATGTGAAAACAGAACGAATGCGTAATTCTGCCCTCAATGGTTTATCCAATTTGATAGTAAACTTAACAATTACTTTACTTTCTTTCATTGTTCGAACTATTTTTTTAAAAACTTTAGGAGAACAATGTTTGGGGTTGGATGGTTTGTACACTAATATTTTGTCCTTTTTATCTCTTGCGGAACTAGGCTTTTCTACTTCAATTTCTTTTTCTTTGTATGAACCTCTTGCTAAAAAGAATAAAGAAAAAATAAGTGCATTAATGTCTTATTTTAAAAAAATATACAAAATTATAGCTTTTGCTATTTTTGGAGTTGGAATTTTTGTTTTGCCTTTTTTAAAATTTATGGTAAAAGATTACACTGTTTCGTACAATATATATTTTATTTTTATTCTTTATTTGTTAAATACTGTAAGTACTTATTTTACAAGTTATTCCTCTATACTTTTAGAAGCGGATCAAAAAATTTATAAGCTAACAAAAATAAAATTAATCTTCAACTTAGTGACTTATGGTTTTCAATTATTTGTTTTGCTTTATAAAGATTTTGTTTGGTTTTTAATTATTCAGTTTAGTTTTCGCTTTTTAGAAAGAATTTTGACGCATCGTTATATCCAGATGGAATACAAAGATATTGATTTTAATAAAAAACAAGATTTAGAAAAAAAAGAAAAAGATAAAATAAAAACAAATATTAAAGGTATCCTTTTTCACCAAATTGGAAATTATGCAGTTAATGGAACCGATAATATTTTAATCTCTTCGGTTGTGAATATTGCAACGACAGGAGTGTATTACAATTATGCTTCAATTGTTGCTATTTTAAGAAATTTGATAGGAAGTTTAATTTCTGCGACTACGTCTAGTTTTGGAAATTTAAATGTACTTGAAAAAAGTGATGTGAAAAAAAATGTTTTTCGCTTAATTAATTTTGTGTGTTTCTTATTGACAGGTGTTGTGTTTGTTGGTCTTTATTTTTGTATTAATCCTTTTATAACCTTGTGGCTTGGCAATAAATATTTACTAAATACCCATTGTATACTTATTATTTGTATAAACTTTTATTTAAATGGGATGATGCTTCCAATTACTGCTGTTAAGAATTCATCTGGACTTTATTACGTTGATCGTTATATACCTATTCTTCAAGCTATTATTAATTTGGTAGTATCCATATGGCTTGGTCTAAAGCTTGGTCTTATCGGTATTTTACTTGGAACAACTATTAGTTATTTATTAACTGTTTCTATAACAAAACCTATTATAATTTATAAATATGTTTTTCATGCAAATGCTTTTGAATATTTTGGATGTATGGTAAAACATATTTGTCTTATTGCAATTTCGATTCTTTTTAGTTCTTTTCTTTTCTTTTTTCTAACTATAAATAATACCTTATTACAATTTATTATAAATGGAATAATAGCTGTAACAATTTATTTAATATTATTTTTATTAGCGTATTTTAGAACATATGAATTTCAATATTTATACAAAATAATAAGAAAGAAGGAAAAATAATATGAATTTAATAACCATTTTAAAGAAAAGCTATAACCATATAAAAAAAGATATTGTTACTTATAAATATAATAAAAAACACTTTGGAGCAGAAATTGCAAGCAATGTATTTAAAACTTCTTTTTTTTATTATCTATTGCCTTCCAAAAGAGAAATATTTGAAAAAGAGCAAAATGAAAGTATTTATAACTATTTACGAGAAAAATATCATTATCTTATCGAGGAATATAATACGAAGGAAAAAAAATATCCGAAACAAAATAAAAAATATATTTGGGTATTTTGGTATCAAGGAGAAGAGAATGCACCAGTTATTGTCAAAAAATGTATAGAAAGTATTAAAAAAAATTCTCTGGATTATGAAGTAATTGTTTTAAATAAACAGAATATAAAAAAATACATAGATATACCAGAAGTGATACTAAAAAAACTAGAAAATGGTATTATTACGTTAACCCATTTTTCTGATCTATTAAGAATGGGATTGCTTAGTAAACAGGGTGGAATTTGGGTAGATGCGACTTGCTATATTACTTCAAATGTTTTTAAACGATTTGATGCTATGGAATTGAACAGTAATTGTAAAAATGAATACAAATGGTGTGCTTTTTTTATTGGTGGAAAGCCAAATATAGTTTTTTCTTTTTGTTATCAATTATTAATTGATTACAATAAAGAAGAGGATGGATTAATTGAATATTTTTTAATCGATCATGTATTACGACTTTGTTATGGTGAAGTAATTGGATGTAAAAATCTTATAGACAAGATTAATATACAGAATAATCACATAAATGAACTAGCTAGAAAATTTAATGATATTTCTGATACAAAAAAATACAAAATGTTACTAAACAATTCAGATTTTCATAAATTGACTTATAAGAAAAAATTTAAAACAAACAAAAAAAAGAAACTAACCAATTATGGTTATTTTATTCAAGAAAATGAACAAGATAAAATTAAATAAATGTAGAATTACTGTAAGTAAGAAAATTTTACAACGACTAACAAGTGTCTAGTATTATTTATTTAACAGCACCTTGATTTCAATTTCATACATTTTCCTTGTTTTAGGTTGCAGAAAAACTGTGTTCTATGATATGATTTAAAAAAAGTAAAGAATTAAATTGTAAAAGTAAGCTTTTGATTTTTAAATGTAAAGGAGCAAAATAAAAGATGTATAATAATGGATTATTGAAATTTAGAAAAATAGGTTCTCCCTCCAATAAAGAATTTGGATATTTGACACCTGTAGAAACTATGGAAGAAATTCCTTTTGAAATAAAAAGAATTTATTATATTTATGGTGTAGGAGGAGACATAATTAGAGGAATGCATTCCCATAAACATTTGCATCAAGTTTTAATATGTGTAAAGGGAAGCGTGGATATACGTTTAGAGAATTATTTTGGAGAGAAAAAATATACACTTAATGATCCTTCTATAGGTCTCTACATAGCTCCTGACAATTGGAGAGAAATGTCTAATTTTTCAGAAGATGCAGTATTACTTGTATTAGCTTCCTCTAAATACGATGTGGAAGACTACATAAGAGATTACGATGATTTTATTGATTATAGTAAGAAAAAATATGAATATGGTGGTAAGAAATGAAAAACATTCCTTTTGCAGATTTTGTACCTCTACATAATGAAATCAAAGAAGAAATTTATAAAGAATTTGAAAATATATTCAATAGTAGTTGGTTTATCAATGGGAAAAAAGTAGAAGAGTTTCAAAATAACTTTGCGAAGTATTGTAACGTAAATTATTGTGTTGGTTGTGGAAATGGACTAGAAGCTATTGAACTTATATTAAGGGGTTACAACATAAAAGAAAAGGATGAAGTAATTGTCTGTACGCATACCTTCATAGCAAGTGTCTTGGCGATATCAAAAGTTGGAGCTACCCCAGTATTCGTAGAACCCAATAAAGAAACCTATCTTATTGATGCAGAACAAATAGAAGAAAAAATAACCCAAAATACAAAAGCTATTATTGCTGTTCAGCTTTATGGACAAGCTTGTGATATGGATAAAATTAATGAGATCGCTAAAAAGTATGATTTAAAAGTAATAGAAGACGCTGCACAAGCACATGGTGCTTTATATAAAGGAAGAAAAGTAGGGTCTTTAGGAGATGCTGCAGCCTTTAGTTTTTATCCAGGAAAAAATTTAGGAGCTTTAGGGGATGCAGGTGCAGTGGTTACAAATGATGAAGAACTTGCAAGAAAAGTAAAAGAAATAGCTAACTATGGTTCAATAGAAAAGTATCATCATAATGTAAAGGGGACGAATTCGAGATTGGACGAATTACAAGCCGGATTTTTAAATGTAAAATTAAAGTACCTAGACAAAACAAATGAATATAGAAAAAAAATAGCTAAGAGATACTTAGAAGAAATTCATAATTCAAATATAATACTTCCGATAGTTGAAAAAAATAATGAACCCGTATGGCATTTATTTGTAATAAGAACAAAAAATAGAGAAGAGTTACAAAAGTATTTAGAAGAAAAAGGAATACATACCGTAATTCATTATCCAATCGCTATACATAAACAAAAAGCTTATGAAGAATACAACGAATTAAGTTGTCCTATTGCAGAAGAAATAGCAAGTACTTGTTTAAGTTTACCAATGTATTATAAAATGAATGAAGAAGATGTTGATTATATAATTGATACATTAAATAATTATAAATTGTAATAGAAAAAGAGGAAGTAAAATGAAAGATGTAATGTTAAGTGTAGTTATTGTTTCTTATAACCAAGAAGAGTATATAGCAGAAGCTATAGAAAGTGTATTAAATCAAAAAACGAAATACAAATATGAAATTATTTTAGCGGATGATTGTTCTAAAGATAATACATTCAAAATACAAGAAGAATACGCTAAAAAATATCCAAAAATTATTAAATTATTAAAAAGAGAAAAAAATTTAGGAACAACCCAAAATGAGTTAGATGCTAGTCTTCAAAGTAGTGGAAAATATATAACAAAATTAGATGGCGATGATTATTGGATTGATGAAGAAAAAATAGAAAAACAAATCCGTTTTTTAGAAGAGCATCCAGAATACAATGGAATTACTCATCCACAAGAAATTCGCAACATGAAAAACGAAACGATTGGAATTTTTCCTATTGGCTTAAAAGAAGGCGAAATAACCATTGAAGAATATTGTACTAATAAAAAAAGATACCCTTATACTTCTACCATTTATAGAAATTTTTATAAAAAACCAGAATGCGTTAAAGATATGAAATACTTGATGAGCTTACATCGTTTGATTGAAGATGCCCAAGCGGCAGTCTATATATTAATACAAGGAAAATTAAAAGTTATTAATGATAAAATGGTGGCTTACAGAATGCGAAGTGAAGAAGGAGAATCAAATTTTAATTCCAACCATAAAATAAATGAAATTCAAAAATCGTATATTCATATTTATACAAAAATGGAAGAATATTTTCAATACAAGTACAATTTTTATAAAAAATATGAAAAATATGTTACGATAGGAATAGCGTATTCTTTATGTAAATTTAATTTTAAAGAAGCAAGTTCTTTTATGAAAATGTGTCCCCAAAAATATAAAGCAAAAATTATTTTCTTAATGCCAATGAATTGCATTAAAATACTTTATAAAAAAATAGTAAAAAAACAAGCGTAACGTATAAAGAGCCAAATAGGAGAGTGAGTAATGGAAAAAATAGATTTTATAATTACCTGGGTAGATGGTAATGATAAAGCTTGGCAAAAGGAAAAAAATAAATACAGTGGGAATCCCAATGGGAATGGAGTTAACCGTTATCGTGATTGGGGAACATTAAAATATTGGTTTCGTGGAGTCGAAAAATTTGCTCCCTGGGTTCACAAAATTCATTTCGTTACGTGGGGGCATATTCCAGATTGGTTGGATCCAAATCATCCTAAAATTAATATTGTAAAACATGAAGACTTTATTCCAAAAGAAAATTTGCCTTTATTTAATATAAGAGCTATGGAATTACATTTTCATAAAATAAAAGGACTTGCAGAACAATTTGTTTTCTTTAATGATGATTTCTTTTTGACAAAACCAGTAAAGGAAACTGACTTTTTTAAAGATGGTAAACCAAAAGATTGTTTTATTGAAAACGCCTTAATGACAAATGGTTGTAATGATACTTATGCCAATTCTTTATTAAACGATATGACAATTGTGAATAATATTTTTAATAAAAGAGAAGTCATGAAAAAAAACTTTTTTAAAATTTTTAATTATCGCAATGGATTAAAAAATTTAAGAACTTTTCTTTTGCTTCCATGGCCATACTTTTCTGAACTATACAATCCTCATACTGCGGATGCTTTATTAAAAAGCACTTTAAAAGAAGTTTGGAAAAAAGAACCCAACTGGCTTATGGATGCGTCTAAAAATAGATTTCGTGATTACAACGATGTATCTAAATACGTTTTTCGCTATTATCAATTAATGAGTGGAAACTTTTCTCCAAGAAGTGTAAATTTTAGTCATTATTTTGAACTTACAAATAGAAATGATGCCATAATAAAAGCCATTAAAAAACAAAAATATCACATTATATGTATGAACGATAGTACACCAGAAATTGATTTTAAAAAAGTACAAAAAGAAATTTTTAATGCTTTTGAAAGCATATTATCAGAAAAAAGTAGTTTTGAAAGATAGAAAAAATTTACTTTTTTTTATTGCATTTTAGGAGGAAAAAAATTTGGAAAAACGTTTTTATGAAATAAAAATGGCAAGTATTTATGGTATTTTAGGCAATATTATTTTAGCCATTTTAAAAATTATAGTTGGAATTACAACTCATAGTCAAGCTATGCTTGCTGATTCCTATAATTCTTTAAGTGATGTATTTTCTTCCTTTATGACTTTTATTGGAAATAAAATTGCCAGTAAGCCAAGTGACGAGGATCATAATTTAGGTCATGGAAAAGCAGAATACATTTACTCTATGCTCATTAGTATAACAATGTTTTTGCTAGTATTCACGTCTTTTAAATCTTCTTTGTTTTCTCTAATTTATAAAGAATCTTTTTTATTTTCAAAGTGGTTAGTTATTGTTTGCTTTCTAACTATTTTTATTAAGTTTCTTTTGTATCTTTATACAAATGCACTTGCTAAAAAGTATAAAAATATTTTACTTTATGCTAATTCTAAGGATCATCGAAACGATTGTATTATTACATTTGTCAATCTTTTCTCTTGCCTTTTATCTATTTATCATATTTATTTTATTGATGGCATTGCTGGCATTTTGATTTCTATTTGGATCCTGAATACGGCCATTCAAATTTTTAAAGAAAGCTATCATGTATTAATGGATAAATCTATGGATGAAAAAACAAGAAAAAAAGTCTACGAACTTATTAAAAGTTATGAAGAAATTCAAAAAATTAATCACTTTAATGCAACTCCTGTAGGATATAAATATCAAATTTCTTTAACTATTTTTGTAGATGGAAAATTAACCACTTTTGAAAGCCATGAAATTGCTAATCGTTTGGAAAAAGAAATAGTAGAAAAAATAGATGAAATTTATTTGGTTGTTATTCATGTGAATCCTATTTAAATAAGAAAAAAATCTAAAATTTTAAATTTTTAGATTTTTTACTTACTTCTAGTATTATCTTCATATAATGGTGCTTCAAAGGCTTGTCGAATTGCTTCTGCTTCTTTTTCTGAATACTCTTTTTTATAAAAAGGAATTTCTTGACCACTACTATTTATTTGTGAAATTTCTGTTAATTTACTTTCGTCATCTAAAGATAAATTTCTCTTTTCTCTATTTAAATTGCTAATAAATGCGTATTGACTAATTATCGTATCAAGTGAACTCTTAGTTTGAGAAATGGTAAGTTGTAATTTTTTAATCTCATCGTATATCTTTTTTTGCTCTAATTGGTTATTCGAGGTATTATTAAGACGGAAATACAATTCATGATGTTGAGCTAATTCAGTTTTAAAGTCTATAAGTGCTTTATTTAATTCATTAATTTTTGTAAATAGCATTTCTTCAATATCCATTTTTTATCTCTCCTTACTATATCTATAGTATAAAAGAGAAATGATTATTTATTCAAGTAATTGTAAATAAGTTTTACATAACTTTACTACTTATATAAAAAGTAAATATGTTATAATAAAAATAATACAAGGAGTGAAGAAGAAATGAAAAAAGTAATGGATGCCAATAAAATGTGTTCCAATATTGCTTACCTTTTTAGTGAAGTTGCCAGTATCTATCCTATTACGCCGTCAAGTCCAATGGCTTCTAATATTGATTATCTAAATCATACGGAAAAACGAAATTTATTTAATAGTAAAGTAGAACTAATGGAGATGCAGAGTGAAGCGGGAGCAGCAGGTGCTATGCATGGTGCGCTAATTACAGGCTCTTTAGCAACAACTTTTACAGCAAGTCAAGGATTATTACTCATGCTTCCTAATATGTACAAAATGGCAGGAGAAATGCTTCCTGGAGTAATACATGTAGCGAGTCGTACGATTGCTACACATGCTTTATCTATTTTTGGAGATCATAGCGATATTTATGCAACACGACAAACCGGTTTTTGTATGTTAGCTTCTACCAATATTGAAGATGTACGAGTAAATACGGCTGTTGCCCATCTTTCAACGATTAAAGGCTCTTTACCTTTTCTTCATTTCTTTGATGGTTTTCGTACAAGTCATGAACTTCATTCTATAGAAGAGATAGATGATACCGAATTTTTAAAACTTATCGATTATGAAAAAATAAACGAATTTAAAAAAAATATATTAAATATAGATCATACGATTCAAAAGGGAATGGCTTCTAATGAAGATATTTATTTTCAAACGGTAGAAGCAAGAAATCCCTATTACAATGAGATTCCTACTATTGTAAATAATTATATGAATCAAGTAAATCAAATTTGTGGTACAAATTTAAAACCATTTAATTATTATGGAAGTGAAGAAGCTGAATACGTAATCGTGGCAATGGGAAGTGTTGTAGATACAATTAAACTAGTAGTAGAAAAAGAAAATAAAAAGAGTGCGAAATTAGGGGTAATTGAAGTGCATTTGTATCGTCCTTTTAGTCAACAATACTTAAAAAATGTTTTACCAAAGTCTGTAAAAAGAATCGCCGTTTTGGATCGAACCAAAGAAGCAGGAAGTGTAGGAGAACCCTTGTACTTAGATGTATTATCTGCTTTAAAGAAAGAACCTATTGAAATTGTGGGTGGAAGATATGGTCTTTCTAGTAAAAATACAACACCAAGTGCTATTTATAGTGTATTTCAAATGTTAGAAAAAGACTTAAAAGAAAATTTTACTATTGGAATAGAAGATGATGTTACTTATCTTAGTCTTGAAAAAAACGATTATACTTTAAATTTAGATGCTAAAGAAATCAAAATTTATGGTTTTGGTAGTGATGGTATGGTGAGTGCAAGTAAAGATATTTTAAGTCTAGCTTTAACCAAATTAGATAAATATGGAGATGGATACTTTGAATACGATTCGAAAAAAAGTGGTGGAGTTACTATTAGCAACTTACGTATTAAAAATACAGAGTTTTATTCTCCCTTTTATGTAACCAATCCAGATTTAGTTGTGGTAACCAAGGATGAGTATTTTAAAAAATTTGAAATGTTAACAGGCATGAAAGAAAATGGAACCCTTCTTATTAACACGACCGATGTTTCTTTATTAAGAAAAAAAATAAGTAAAAAAGATAAACAATTTATAAAAGAAAAACATATTCGTGTTTTAGTTATTAACGCAAGTAAGTTGGCTGAAGAACACCACATTAAAGGAAAAATTAATAAAATTATGGAAGTCGTTATCTTAAAATTGATTGGAATTGATAACTCTTTGCGTCTTGTTTTGGATACAATTGAAACTTTATTTAAAAACAAAGGGAAAGAAGTTATAGAAAACAATAAAAGAGCGATCCAAAATGCTTTATTAAATGTAAATGAAATTACTTTGGGAGAAGAAGGATTAGAAGAAAAACCTATAAATAGTTTATTTGAGAAAATTGATAGAAGACTTGGAAATACAATTCCTGTAAGTGAATTAGAAAGTTTTAAAAATGGTACTTTTATGGGTGGAACTTCAAAATTTGAAAAACGGAAAATTTCTGATAAAGTTGCCAAGTGGATTCCAGAAAACTGTATAGAATGTGGTCGCTGTAGTTTTGTTTGTCCACATAGTGTAATTCGTTCTTTTAAAACAAAAGACAAAACGATTGGAAAACCTATGCTTGGAAGAGAAGAATACAACTACTTCGTAAGCGTTAGTGAAGCCGATTGTACAAGTTGTGGATTGTGTATTGCTATATGTCCAGGGCTTAAAGGAGAAAAAGCTTTAACTTTTGGGGAATATGATGAAGAAAAGCAAAAACAAAGTGACTACTATTTTACTTCTTATGAAAATCCTGAAAGTGATAAAAGCGATACGGTAAAAGATTTAAGTTTTGTTAAACCTTATTTTGAATTTTCGGGAGCTTGTGCTGGTTGTGGAGAAACATCTTATATAAGAGTACTAACACAAATTGTAGGAAAAAAATTAGTAATAGCTAATGCAACTGGTTGTTCAAGTATTTATGGTGGAAGTATGCCATCTACGCCTTATACAGTTCCTTGGGCAAATTCTTTATTTGAAGACAATGCAGAATTTGCATTAGGGATGGTTCTTTCTTATAAACAAAAAAGAAAGCAAATAGAAAATATTATGAGAACTTCTTTAAATACTGTTGAAGGTACTATAAAAGAAAAATTTAATGAATGGTTAGAAAATCAAGAAGATTTTAAAGTTACTTATTCTTTAAAAAATGAATTAAAAAATTTACAAATTCCTAAAGATTTAAAAGATTTATTGGACTATATTCCAGCTCGTAGTGTATGGGCTATTGGTGGAGATGGTTGGGCTTATGATATTGGCTTTGGAGGAATTGATCATATTTTATCTAGTGAGGAGAAAGTAAAAATTTTAGTACTTGATACAGAAGTTTATTCCAATACGGGAGGGCAAATGTCCAAATCATCCAAAGTAGGCCAAGTAGCCGAGTTTGCCGATTTTGGAAAAAAGAGTGCCAAGAAAGATTTATTTAAAATAGCCATGTGTTATCCAAATTGCTATGTTGGAAGCATATGTTTAGGGGCTGATTTTACACAAACTATTAAAACTCTTAAAGAAGCTGAAGCACACGATGGTCCAGCAATAGTTATAGCGTATTGCCCTTGTGTGGAGCATGGAATAAAGGGTGGCCTTTCTTGTACAACAAAAGAACAATCTTTAGCGGTAGAAGTAGGTTACCAACTCTTAATGCGTTATCACCCAAAGGAAGAAAAATTGTATTTGGATAGTAAAGAACCAAATTTTGAACTTTATGAAACTTTTTTAGATAATGAAACTAGATACCATGCTTTGAAGATTAAAGATGAAAATTTAGCAAAAAAATTGGTAAATGTTAATAAACGAAATGCAATAAAAAGATATTATTATTACAAAGAAAAAAGCACTAACAACTAATTTGTTAATGCTTTTTAATTTCTCAATTTGAAGCTGCCCCCTGAAGACAGCTTCTAAAAGAATAAAAAGGGGTTGACTAGTGTGATACTAGCACCAATTCGCCTTCTCAAGTGAATTGGTGATTTATATCCTAATTGAAAAGGTTCATTTTGTCAACACTTTTTTGAAAGTTTTTAAAAGTTTTTTATTATTTGTTTTCTATTAGTAAAAATAATTTTATTAAATTTAAAATTTAAAGATAAAAAAATAATTTAAATACTTTTTAAATTAAATTTTTTATGAGAAACTTTTATAAAATAATTTTTAAAAACTATACATTTGTTCTCCTATCAGTTATAATAAAGTATAAGGAGAAGTAGAGATGGAATTAGATAGTATAAAAGGTGTGGGTGCTAAATCCATAGCCTTATTTAATAAATTAAATATTTACAATATAGAAGATTTAATAACCTTTTATCCTTATCGTTACAATGTTTATAAACCAGTGGATTTAAAAATAGCTAACGATAATACGAATGTTACTATTAACGCAACCATTGAAACGATGCCTAAACTTTCTTATATTAAAAAAAATTTTAATCGTTTATCTTTTAATGTAATAACAAATTCACTACTTGTTCATGTAACGATTTTTAATCGTGCTTTTTTATATAAAAACCTAAATATAGGTAAAGAAATTATGTTGGTTGGAAAATACAATCAAAAAACGAATACTTTTCTAGCAAGTGAAATAAAATTTGGTTTTGTAAAAGAGTTAAAAATAGAACCTGTTTACCATACAATAAAAGGGCTTAAAAATACTCAAATTCAAAAAGCAATTCAAGAAGTTCTTTCTAAAGAAGAAAAAATAGTTGATTATGTTCCAAAAGAATTTCAAGAGCAATATCTTTTTTCGACAAAAGAAAAATCTATAAATTTTGTGCATTTACCTAAAAGTATTAATGAAATAAAACAGGCTAAAGTTCGCCTTATATACGAAGAATTTTTTGTATTTATGTTAAAAATTAATTATTTAAAAAATAGAAGCAAAGAAGCTGTAGGGGTTGCAAAATCTTTTGATGAACAAAAAATAAAGAGTTTTATTAATGAGTTACCATTTTCTTTAACAAGCGATCAAGAAAATGCTGTTAAAGAGTGCTTAATGGATTTAAAAAGTGATAAAAAAATGAATCGTTTACTTTTAGGGGATGTTGGTAGCGGAAAAACAATTGTAGCTATTATTTCCATGTACGCTACTTTTTTGAGTGGATATCAAAGTTCTTTAATGGCTCCCACAGAAATATTAGCTAGACAGCATTACGAAACTATTAAAAATTTAATGTTTCGATATGGAGCAAAGGTAGAGTTATTAGTTGGTAGTCAAAAGAAAACAGAGAGAAATCTTATTATAAACAAACTTTTAAGGGGAGAAATAGATATTTTAATTGGTACTCATGCTTTATTAAATGATGAAGTGGTTTTTCAAAAATTAGGATTGGTTATTACTGATGAACAGCATCGCTTTGGAGTAAATCAAAGAGGAAATTTACAGAATAAAGGCATCGTTCCAGATATTATTTATATGAGTGCAACTCCTATTCCTAGAACGTATGCTTTAACAATTTATCAAGATATGGATGCTAGTATAATTAAAATGAAACCAAGTGGAAGAAAGGAAGTTAAGACATTTGTTAAAAAAGAAAGTGAATTAAAAATTGTTTTAGTAAGCATTTTAGAAGAAATTAAAAAAGGGCGTCAAGTATATGTTGTTGCTCCCACTATTTTGGAAAATGAGGAAAGTAATTTGCATGATGTCAATCAATTAAAAGAAAATTTTGAAACAGCTTTTCAAAACAAAGTAGAAATAGAAGTGTTGCATGGAAAAATGAAAAATCATGATAAAGAAACAATAATGGATCGTTTTAAAAAAGGATTTACTAAAATTTTAATTTCAACAACAGTTATTGAAGTTGGAGTTGATGTTCCAAATGCAACCATCATAGTTATTTTTAATGCTGATATGTTTGGACTTGCTACACTTCATCAATTGCGTGGAAGAGTAGGCAGAAATAATTTAGAATCGTATTGTTATTTAATAAGCAATTCAGATACTGAACGGTTAAAAGTATTAGAGAATAGTACTGATGGATTTTATATTAGTGAACAAGACTTTTTAATGCGAAGAGGAGGAGATTTGTTTGGTACAAAACAAAGTGGAGATATGGTTTTTAAATTGGCAGATTTAAAAAGAGATTTTAAAATTTTATTGCAAGCCAAGATTGACAGTGAAAAGTTTTTAAATGATAATCCTGTTTTAGAAGAAAAATATCAAATGATTTTAAAAAGTGTAGTGCATATTGACTAATTTATTTTATAAAATATAATAAGAGAAGGAGGATTTATGAATCGAATAGAAATTAAAGAAAAATCTAAAAAAATAACAAAAGAAAACTTTAAAAACATTTGGAAAGGATATTTAATCGTCTTAGGGATTTCTTTTTTGTGTAGTTTAGTAATTTCTATTTTCTTTGAGAAAGAAAGTATATTTTATTATAGTTTGTCTTTGCTTACTTCTTTTTTTACTTCAACATTAACAGCTGGATTTTATTTTTATATTTTAAAAATAGTAAGAAATAAAAATATAGTTAAAGAAGATTTATTTAAATTTATAGGAAATGTTTTGCCTATAGTAACTATTTCATTATTAACAACTATCTTTGTATTTTTATTTAGCCTTTTATTTATAATACCAGGAATTATTGTTGCACTTAGTTATGCTATGTCACTTTATATATATATTGATAATCCAAACAAAACTCCTATGGAATGTTTATCACAGAGCAAAATTATGATGAATGGCTATAAAATGGATTATTTAGTTTTTTGCTTAAGCTTTTTGGGATGGATTTTGTTAGGACTTTTAACTTTTGGAATAGCTCTAATATGGGCAATACCTTATATAAATGTTGCTCAAGCTCTTTATTATGATGAATTAAAAAAAAGAAAAGAAAAAAATTAATAAATTAATACGAATTTATTGACAAAGAAGAAAATTCATTATATCATTTTAATAGCATGATAAATATCATGCTAACCTTTCGAATCATTCTTACGATTTTATGTGAGAATGAATCAACCAAAACCCCCTGAAGAGGACACGACTTAATGTGTCCTCACTTTTTTTGCCTAAAAATAAGGGAATTTCAAGGATTGGGAATTTATCAAAAGTGTTTTAGTCGACATTTAGTCGACATTTTGTGGAAATAACTATTCTAACTTCCTTAATTATTATTTAAGGTATAGTTAATGTATCACAAGAAGTGTATAATATAATTAAAGGAAAGGAAACTGGTATATGGATAGTATAGAGATGTTACAAAAGATAATAGATGAATCAGATAATATTGTGTTCTTTGGAGGAGCTGGTGTTTCTACTGAAAGTGGTATTAGAGATTTTCGAGGAGATAATGGTTTATATAAAGATAAGAATAATTATGAGCCAGAGTATCTATTAAGTTCAAAGTGCTTTCATAATGAACCTGAAGTTTTCTTTGATTTTTATAAGAATAAGATGAATTGTTTGGATGCAGTACCTAATGTAACCCATTTGTATTTAAGTAAACTAGAGAAAATTGGGAAACTTAAAGCAATTGTTACTCAGAATATAGATGGATTGCATCAAAAGGCTGGAAGTAGTAATGTTTTAGAAATACATGGAACTATTCGTAAGAACCATTGTATCGAATGCAGTAAGGAATGTGATTCGGATTTTGTTTTTAATAGTAATGGGATACCTAAATGTGATTGTGGAGGTATAATTAAACCTGATGTTGTATTGTATGGTGATATGTTACCAGAGGCATTTTCGCTTGCACAAGATCATATAAGTAAAGCTGATACTTTAATTGTGGCTGGTACATCGTTGACAGTAGAGCCAGCAAGTAGTTTGGTTAGATTATTTGGTGGTAAGAATTTGATTATTATAAACAAAGATAAAACGCCATATGATAGGTTTGCAACATTAGTAATTAATGACAATTTATCCAATGTATTTGGGAACCTACATTAATATAATGCTTAGAGTCTGCAACACCGAGAGCTATATGTTCTCTACAATTGATAGAAAGTTAGATTTTATAAGGGTTTAACCAATGTGTTAGACTCTTTTCTTTTGCTCAAGTGTATCAAAAACGTATCAAAAGTATCAGTTTTTTATGAAATGTAACAAGAATAATTGAAAGTTTAATTTTATTTCGTATATTATGATAGATGATTATATAATCATCGATATTTGCAGCACAGATTTTCAACTTAGATACGAGATTGTGCGGCTTCTGGGAAAGCATATTCAACCTCGTTAAACGCACTAAGAATAATAATACTAGTAGTAAAGATATTAATTATTCAAATTTAAATCTAAACTTTAATTTAAACATTTTAAAGAAAGATTTATTTTAACAGTAAGGTAATCTCAGGAGAATAGAAAGATTTTTTTACAGGTATATAGTAGAGATTACAAATTTAGTAACTACAGATACAAAGAGTATCTAGGTTATATGAGAAAAGATTTATTTTAGTAATTTGTTCTAAAGGTGGTTAAATTCTTTAATACTTGGGACGCTGGGTATTTGGATTACACCTTTAGAGAACGATTCACAAAGTGGCTAGAAATGGCCAAATATTGTGTTTTTTGAAAGGAAGTTATATGGCGGTGCCGAAGAAATTGAAAAATTGGTTGATAAAGATACAAAATCCTTATACCAGATGCAAACTGGTTGTCTATGAGGATGGACGCTTCTATGTTGATGGTAGTGGTCCATTGATCGGATACTTAAAAGCTGGAGCCCTTAGAGAAATAAAGAGCTTAATTAATGAGTTTTTGCCAACTATTAAGCAAAATGGATATCATGTTCAAGAAAAAGATGGATTCATAACCAAATTTTGGGATCATAGCAACAAGAAACGAGATGATCTTAAGGTTAAAGGTTGGAAATATGAGTGTCATCTTTTAAGAATATTTTTCAACGTGAATAATTTTAGAAAATTTAAGGTCAGTATGCCTGAATTTTATTCCATTATGTCTGATTTTTTAGAAACTAAGACTGTGGAGCGTTCAAATGAAAGATAAAACTTGGTTAATTATGCTTATTAAAGAGCAAACGGATGGAATTTATACTGTAACGATTACTGAAGATGGTTATGTTTTAGATAACAAGAAGAAAAAAGTAGTCGTTTTGAAGAAGTCAACTATGGAAGAACTTAATAAACTGATGATTGAGTATAAAAACCCTAATTTAAGTGATGATTTTGATTCAAAATTTATGGTGAAATTCAATGGTGATACTAATAAGTTCACGAGTAATGATAAGGAACTCTATTCTAAAATCATTGATATAGTTTTTAAAGAAGATAATATTAAGCATCCACCTAAGTTGCTAGATTCTGCGATATCTTTAATTGAAAGGTTGCGAGCAACTGGAGAGCTAGATGCAATGATTGAAGCAAATGGAATGGATGCAACAGTAGATGCATTACTTGCTATATGTCAGTTAGAAAACGAATAATAGATTACCTTTTAACTATACAAACTAACTTTATTTGAAATAAATGATTAATAATTTATAACAATATTGACTTATCCTTTGATATAGAGGTTAAATACAAAATCAAAGGAGTTAGAAATATGAAAGATAAAAAGATACAAAGATACAAAGATAAATTTGAAAATAAACCATTTCCACCACATAATTTCATTACTAAAGAACTTATTAGACGTAAGTTTATTACTGATGATTCAGATTTTGATTTATATTTATGGGATGCAATATTTGAGGATTTACTTCAGAGATTTGAGTTTAAGGTTGTTCTGATTTGTACTGGTTACACTATATCCTGTATAAAGAGGAATCATTTTAAAGATGAAGAAAACAAACCTATTGAATGTTTGTATGCATATTTTAGAGTTGCTCTACAGGCCAATATCGAGAAGTATCTTAGGCCACCTGTTTATATTGACTGGATGGATTATAACTAGCTATTTTATATATTAAGTTAGTGTTAAAGGATTTATTTATGATTAAATTATATGAAGAAATAACTACTAACTTAAGACAATTAAGTGAAGCGGATATTCAAGATCTGCTGAATTTTGTTCTTCTTTGCTATGGGTAGTCTATTGTTCTATCTGTATGATTAGGTGTCTTAGAAGTTGTTTTAGGGTTGTTTTTTACTTTTCAAAAAGTTACCCAAGTAGAACCAAGGAACAATTTTTTTAATTCGATATTTCATATGGTTTTATGTAAATTTTTGATAATTGTAATAAAACCTATGTATTTTTTAGTTTTTAAGTTATAATGACAACGATATGGAGGAATGAATTTTGTTTAGATTTGAAGATGGCGAAGATATAACACCAGAAGAACATGCTACAATTGTAGAACCATTTTTCGAAGTATGTACTGAACACCTAGAAAAGAAGATAGCACCAAGTTTTGTATGTTTTTTCATTGTAACTGGTTATAGGCGAAATGCACTATGGCAAGCACCTTTGGATATTTTTATCGGTTCAGCACTAGATATGTTAAATTTTGAGTGTAAGGATTATGCAACTCTTAAAGAAAAGGTTATTAAAATATTGTATAATAGGTATAAGTTAAGAGTAATAAACGAGGATCCTTTAGACTTTGAGGAAGTGAGGAAATTATGATTCGATCTGATTTTGATATTAGCGAAGAAGATTATGACAAAATAAGTATACCTTTTGGTAATGCACTTGATGAGTATTTAAGAGATAATTTTATTTATGATTGGATGGCTTTCTATGTTGCTAAGGGTTACCAGATGGATGCTTTATTTGAGGGAACCCTAAGTGGTGTTTTCAACGCCGCAATTGATAGTGTATGTGATATTAAATTTGGTTCTACTGAAGATATCGAGAGACTTAAAGCAATTTTGAAAGATAAGTACAACCTTTTATTAACAAGTGATACTCATTTAGAGATTGAAGAGATACCAACACGAAAATAGGATCAGTTATTGCAACTGGTCCTATTTATATGTTATCAATTTATTGTTTTTCTACATCTTCTGTTTCTTCAAAGAGTTTAGACAATGGTACGTTCAATGCCTTTGCAAATCCATAGGCAGTACCAATGCTACATGTTTGATGTACTGATTTAGATTCAAGATTTTTTATGAAACTTAGAGCATATCTACTTTTTATGGAAAGTTGTTCTTGGGTAAGTCCAGCTTCTTTTCGATATTTCTTTAGGTTTCTTGCTAACAAAATGTATGCGTAGTTCTCATCGATTTTATCCATTTGTTCCACCTCATTTAATTTTATCAATAAAAATTATTATAAAAGGTCTATTGTTCACATACTATTTTGTGATATAATATCCTTGATGAGGTGGTGTTTTTATGAGTAAAATTTCTAATGGTGAGGGGTTTATCTATGTATATCCGTGTATAATGGGTGGTACAAAGAATCTTTGTAAGATAGGTGTAACTGACAATTTTAAGGAAAGGATGAGTCAGCATGTTCGCACTCCATATCATGGTTTCAATTGCATGCTAAACTACCCTAGTTATAAACCTATTGCTACGGCTCTTCGAATAAAAAATATGGATATAGCTGATGAGTTAGTTAAAGATTATTTTAAAGATTATCAATTGGCAGGAATCGAGGTATACAATATCAATTATAATGTTAGTATCCAAGAACTTTATAACCTTTTGTATGAACATAAACAATATGTGGAACTAATAGAAGATGGTGTTACTGATTATGGTTTTCTTGTATTAAAAGAAGAAGTTAAAGTTGATACAACTAAGCCAGTGTTTGAAGCTCTTAGAGATAAAATTTTATCTAAGTACAATGATGAATTACCTGAGGAGTTGCTACTACTTTTGCGCGATGTAGAAGAATTTAAAACACATTGTTCATCACATTATGAAACGGGAAATTTTGTCGAATTTTTTGATGGCTTAGTGTTAGATATTGGTGTTTGCAAAGCTAGTAGAGCTTTACTACTAAATAAGTTACAAGAATTAT
>CANPIH010000004.1 GCA_947574085.1 uncultured Mycoplasmatota bacterium
TCTTGTAAGTGCTAGTACATAAATTGCTTCTACTAAATTTGTTTTACCACTACCATTTTTACCATAAATAATATTTAAATGACTTCCAAAAGCAATTTTTACTTTCTCATAATTGCGAAAATTTAGTAATTTTAATTCCTGTATTTGCATATTTCGCCTCTTTTACGCCCATATAATAAAATAATAGGTATTTATGTACTCCTATACCTATTAAAATTATAACATATTTATTTTAGTCTTTAAATACTTTTTTATTATTTTTGAAAAGTATTTTTTATTTTTCTTCCTCTCAATACAGATTCCAAACGAGTAGCTCTTAAAATTTGATTATTAATAATATCATAAGAAGTATTTAAAAGAATTTTATTTCCATTTTTAAATTCTACAACCAAATGATTATTTTTATAATAAAAACGATCTATGCTATTGAAACGAATCCAAGAACAAGTTTTCATTTTCGGACTAGATGTAGGAAAAAAAATCACTTCATTGCTTTCTTCCACAATTATAGGAGCTTTATAAGACACTCCTATTAAATTGGCTGTACCTTTTTTCCTTCCTTCCAAAGAACTTCCAAAATAAGAGCAACTTTCTTCCATAATTTCTGTAGCTGGTTTATCAATTACAAAATTTTTTTCTTCCTCATAAACTCTTGTTTTATCTGTCATAGCGTATAAAGCGACTGTTTTATCATTAATTTCATATTTTTGTTCCATATCCCTCACCTCCCTGCTTGTTAAAATTGTGCTTTACCATAGCAGATAGAAAACTCTTTTTTTGTCGAAAAAAGAAAAAAACCTACTTTTTAGTAAGTTTTAATAGGTAATATTAGTTGAATTAAAGATTCATCTGAAACGGATTTTACTAAAATTGGCTTAACATCATCTGTCATCAATAACAAAATTTCCTCTTCTTTAATTGTCTTTAATGCCTCTAACATATATTTGGAACTAAAAGATATATCTATAGTAGAGCTAGTATCTGTATCTACAATTAATTTTTCTTCTACTTTTCCAATTTCTGATGCATATGAATTAATAGTCATTACTTTATTTTCCAATTTCATTTTTATAATATTTTTATCTTTACCCTGTGTAAGAAGAGCAGCTCTATCGACACTTGCCATATAATCATCTTTACTTATTTTAACAATGATACTATACTCAGTTGGAATCAAATTAGAAGTATTGGGATAGGTCCCAGAAAGTAAATTCGTTTGAAATTTTATATTTTTATATTTAAATAATACTTTGTTATTAAATATATGTAATTCTACTTCAGCTTCATCGGTAATTATTTTTTCTAGCTCAATAATATTTTTTCCTGGTATTACAATATTTATATCTGTAGATATAGGAGTATCTAACTTAACATTTTTTTTGGCTAAACGGTAAGAATCTGTCGCTATAAAAACAAGCTCATCTCCAACGATTGAAACATTTACTCCTGTTAATAAAGGTCTTAGTTCTTGATTAGATATAGCAAAAACAGTTTGATTAATTAACGATTTTAATATATCTCCTTTTAAAAGAATTGGATCTTTATGCTCTTCCATTTTTAAATTAGGATAATCATTTGCATCTAAACAATTTAAATTAAATTGTGCATTTTCGGTATAAATTCTAATTTTTAAGCGATCAATTACTTCAAAATTAATTATATCACTAGGTAATTTTCTAATAATTTCTAATAAAAATTTGCTTTGAATTACAATAACCCCTGTATTATCTATGTTTTTTATTTCTTTCGCTTCTATAAAAGAATTAATAGTCAGTTCACTATCACTAGCCGTTAATGATAATCCTGAATTGGTCAAATCAAATTTAATTCCATTCAATACTGGAATGACATTTTTAGTGGAAACCCCTTTTATTACATTATTTAAATTTTCGAGTAAAATATTTTTATCAATTGTAAATTTCATAAATTTTCCTTCTTTCTTTTTTACTTTATATTATTATTTTTATTATAGAGTGGATAAAGTGGATAACTTTTCCTATTCCTTTTTTTAAAAGAAATATTACTCTTTTTTTCTGTGAATAATTAACTTAAAATCAAAATAGTTATCCACGTATTTAAAATTTACTTTTAATTTCATTTAATTCCATTTCTAGTTTTTTGTTTGTAAGTAAATCTTCACATATTTTATCACAAGCATGAATGACTGTTGAATGGTCTCTACCTCCAAATTCTAAACCAATTCGTGGAAAAGTTTCGTCTGTTAACATTCTAGATAAATACATTCCAATCTGTCTTGGATAAGCAAATTTAATACTTTTTCTTTTGCCTTTTAAATCTTCCACTGTAATATGATAAAAATCCGCCACTGCTTTTTGAATATTTCCAATTGAATTATCAGAATATATATTAACATTTAAAAAATCTTTTAAAGCTTCATTGGCAAAATTCAAATCTATTTTATCTGGAACAATCATAGCAGTATACGCCATCAGTCGATTAATAGTACCTTCCAAAAATCGTACATCATTTTGACAACTATTTGCAATAAATTGAATGACGCTGTCCTCTATTTTATCTTCAATACTTTGACCTTTTAATTTTTGTTTAATAATTTTAACTCTTAAATCAAAATCAGGAGGGTCAATATTTACAGAAAGACCCCACATAAATCTACTCCGTAAACGTTCTTCAATTTTTTTTAAATCGTCGGGACTTTTATCTGAACTAATAATGATTTGTTTATTGGCTTGATGCAAAGCATTAAAAGTATAAAAAAATTCTTCTTGCGTTTTTTCTGCCCCCACTAAATACTGAATATCATCAATAATTAAAACATCCACATTCCGATATTTATTTTTAAAATTATTGGCATAATCCATTGTAGTTTTTCCTTTTTCCATACTAACAATTCCAATGTAATCATTCATGAACATGTCACTTGTCGTATATAAAACTTTTTTATTGGAATTTTGAGTTATAAAATTTCCAATAGCGTGCATTAGATGAGTTTTTCCTAACCCACTTTTTCCATAAATAAATAAAGGATTATAAATTTTTCCAGGTTGCTCTGCAACCGCCATACCTGCAACTTTTGCAAAACGATTTGTATCACCAACAATAAAATTATCAAAGTTTAAGTCTAAGTTAAGATTTGTATCCCAAATTTCTGTTGATAATTTTTTTTCTTCTTCACTAGTTTCCTTTTGAATTTTCATTTCTTCTTCTAAAATAAAATTTATTTCATAATTAATACCAGATAAATTAAATAAAATTTCTTCCATAAGTGAATAATAATTATCCCCTAATATTTTTTTGTGGATTTCCATCGGAACTTGTATAGTCATCGAATCGTTTTCCACATTAATTAATTTCAAATCATTAAACCAAGCACTATAAGAGGCAGAATTAATTTCATTTTTTATCTTATCTAAAAAATGTGTCCATAATTCCTCAACTAGCAAATTCCATCACCCCACTCTCTGCTACTTTAAGTAACTTCATTTTATCTCAATACATTCCGCTTGAAAAGTATAAAAAACTATTCACATGGTTATAAACATTTTATCCACACAAATTTGCTATTATAATAACTGACTTTTTTGAATTTATCAACAATATCCACAAATTTATATAACAATTTGATTCACATGTTTATAATTTATATTCACAGTAATGTGAACAAGGTGAATTCTTTCTTTTTTTCAATTAAAATCAATTCTCTTCATTTCACATTTTATAAACAAAGAAGTAAAAATTAAAGAAACAAAAAAATTAATAAAGTTAATAAGATTAATTAATTTTAGAAAAAAAAGTTTTAAAAAGTAATGAAAAACATAAAATAAAGTAACTTATCTTGACTTTTTTTATTTACTAATATTATAATAAAGAGACTTTAAATTTAAAGGAGGAACGATTATGAAAATAGGTACTTATCAACCAAATAAAAGAAAAAAAGCAAAAAAACATGGATTTTTTGCACGTAAAGAAACAAAAATATTAAAAAATAGAAGAAAAAAAGGTCGTAAAAATTTAATTACAAAATAAACCACACGCTGTGGTTTTTTTGCTCTATTCTAAAAAAGAAGGGATTTTAATGAAAAAACATGAAGTAGTAAAATCGAAAATAGAATTTAATGACATAATCAAAACCTGTCCTTTTCAAAAAAATACAAGTTATGTTATATATATAAGGAAAAAAAAAGAAGTGAAGAAAAGATTTGGAATAGCAATATCAAAAAAGGTAGGAAATGCAGTAGTTAGGAACAGATTAAAAAGAAGAGTGAGAGCAATAGTAGATGAATTAAAGATAAACTTTCCAAATAATCGAGATTATATTATAATGATAAAGAAAAGTTGTGTAGAATTATCATTTACTAAAATGAAAAATGATTTAGAATGTTTAATAAAGGAGATTCAATGAAAACAAAAAAAATAATTGTATTATTAAGTGCTATTTTATTATTAACAACTGGTTGTGGAAATAAAACGTATTTAAAAGAAGATAAGAATATAGTAACTTACGAAAGTACAGGTCAAAGTTTACAAAATAATATTTTATGTAAGCCAGAGGAACAAGCATTGTATGAATTATACGAAAAATATAATAATCAACTAAGTACAAAACTAGAGGAACTTCCAATATGTAAAGAGTTTAAACCTAGTGATATTAAATATCATAGTCTATGGGAGTCTTTATTTGTAAAACCACTTGCATGGCTTATATTAAAATTAGGAATTATAATTCATAACTTTGGTGTTTCAGTTATGCTTATAGGACTTGGAATTCGTTTGTTGCTTTTACCTTTTTCAAAAAAAACTATGGATCAATCGGAAAACATGAAAAAAGCTCAACCAGAAATTAAGAAAATTGAAAAAAAATACGCTGGAAAAACTGATAGTGATTCTATGATGATGAAAAGTCAGGAAACGATGTTAATTTATAAAAAGTATAAAATAAATCCTGTATCAGGTTGTTTAATTGCTTTTATTCAGTTGCCTTTATTCTTTGCATTCTTACAAGCAATAAATAGAGTTCCTGCTATATTTGAAGATAATTTATTTGGAATGAAATTAGGTATGACACCATGGGTAGGAATTAGTCAAGGTAAATATATTTATATAGTATTAATTGTTTTAATTATTTTATCTACTTATTTTTCCTTTAAAAATGCAATGAAAAACCAAAATACAAATAGTGAGATGGAACGTCAAATGCAATTTACGCTAAAATTTATGATTATAATGATTTCTGTAGCATCCTTTAGCCTTCCAACCGCCATTGCTTTATATTGGGTAGTAACCAATGGATTTGTTGTTATACAAAATTTTATATTTAAAAAATTAAGAGAAGGAACAAAGGAAAAGAGGTAAGTAATAATAATGAACGAAGTAATACTTGAAGCTAAAACCAAAGAAGAAGCAATACGACTTGCTTGTGAAAAATTGAATGCAAATGAAAGTGAAATAATTTATGCGATTATAGAAGAAACTACAGGACGTTTATTTAAGTCATCAACTTTTAAAATTAAAGCGACTCCTTTAATTGATTTAGTAGAAGGAATAAAAAAATATTTAAATGAAGTAATTACAAATTTAGGGTTAGAAGTTCAATTTGAATCATCTATAAGAGATAGAGTAATTAATATAGCAATGTATGCTAACAATAATGCCATTTTAATTGGTAAGGATGGAAAAACCTTAAAAGCACTAGAAACATTAGTAAAACAAAAAGTTATGAACGATTATAATCTTCCTATAAATATTTTTTTGGATGTAGAAAACTATAAAGAAAAACGAATAAAAAACTTAGAGTATTTAGCAAAAAAAGTTGCAAGAGAAGTAAGAAGTACTAAAGTAGAAGCCACTTTAGAAAATATGAATTCCTTTGAAAGAAGAGTTGTGCATAATATTTTAACGGATTTTAAGGGAATTACAACAACAAGCGAAGGAGAAGAACCCAATCGCCATGTTATCATAAAACCTACAGATAATTAAATAAGTAGGTTTTTTTAATTTTTTCTCATAATAAAAAAATATATTTTTCTATAAGAACCTTTATATTTATGCTATAATAACGAGCGAAAGAAGGTTTCTTTATGGAAGATACGATAGTAGCCATTTCTACTTCTTTAGGTGTGGGAGCTATATCCATCATTCGTGTAAGTGGAAATAAATCTATTTCTTTAGTAAATTCTATTTTTAAAGGAGAAGATTTAGAAAAAGTAAAAAGTCATACAATTCACTATGGTTTTATAATAGATAAAGAAGAAATAATTGATGAAGTTTTAGTTAGTGTTATGTTGTCTCCAAAAACTTTTACTACAGAAGATGTTGTAGAGATCAATTGTCATGGTGGAATAGCCACTACCAATCGTATTTTAGAATTATTAGTAGAAAATGGAGGAAGACTTGCAGAACCTGGAGAATTTACAAAGAGAGCATTTTTAAATGGACGTATTAGTTTATTAGAAGCAGAATCTGTAAGTGATTTAATTGAATCAAAAAGTGAAAGTCAAAGAAGAATGGCTATTTCAGGAGTGAATGGAAGACTTACAGCCATAATTAAAAAAATAAGAGAGGATATTCTAAATATTATTGCAAATATAGAAGTAAACATTGATTATCCAGAATATGAAGATGCTTTAGAAATTACCCATGAATATTTAAAGGAAAAAGGAAAAACGATTAAAAAAGATTTAGAACTATTATTATCCAATGCAAAAGTTGGAAAATTAATAAAATCTGGAATCGATATTGCCTTAGTAGGTAGACCTAATGTTGGAAAAAGTAGTATATTAAATGCTTTACTAAATGAAGAGAAAGCTATTGTAACTGATATTTCTGGAACAACAAGAGATCTAATCGAAGCCCATATGACGCTTAATGGAATAGAAATCAATTTAATTGATACAGCGGGAATAAGAGAAACAGAAGATGTTGTTGAAAAAATAGGTGTGGATAAAAGTAAACAAATAATAGAATCGGCAGATTTAATTATTTTGGTTTTAAACAACAATGAAGAATTAACAAAAGAAGATCAAAAGTTATTAGAACAAATAAAAGATAGAAAACATATTGTTTTTATTAACAAAGATGATTTAGAAACAAAATTAGTTTTAAAAAACAACCTAAACATTATAAAAGGAAATACTAAAAATTTAGATGGGCTTGAAAAATTAAAACAAAAAATAATTGAGATGTACAATTTAGACCAAATTAATAAAAAGGATTTAACCTATTTATCCAATATACGTCAAATAAACCTAGTGACTGAATCCTTAAAAAGTATAGAACATTCATTAGAAGATATAGAAAAAGAAATTCCAATAGATATGCTTGAAATTCATTTAAGACACGCTTTTGATACTTTGGGTACTTTAATTGGAGAAACTTATGAAGATGAACTTATAGATAAATTATTTAAAAATTTTTGTTTAGGAAAATAGAAAATATTCATTTTTAAAAATAAATTTTTAGGAAGTGATACATATGAAATACGACATTATTGTTGTAGGTGGTGGACATGCTGGATGTGAAGCTGCCCATATAAGTGCATTTATGGGTAAAAATACTTTACTTATAACTATGAATAAAAAAAACATTGCTGATATGCCCTGTAATCCTTCAATTGGTGGAACAGCAAAAGGGGTAATTGTTCGTGATATTGATGCTTTAGGTGGCTTAATGGGAAAAGTCGCAGACGAAAGTCATTTTCAAATAAAAATGTTAAATAGTAAAAAAGGCCCTGCAGTACGTTCCTTACGTTGCCAAGCGGATAAAACAACTTACCCTAAAAATATGTTAAAGAGATTAGAAAGTACCAAAAATCTTACAATTCTTGAAGCCATGGTAGAGAATATTTTAGTAGAAAATAAAAAAGTAAAAGGTATTGTACTTGCAAATGACAATGAAATATATTGTGACTCACTCATTTTAACAACAGGAACTTATTTAAAAAGTAATATATTAAGAGGAACTATAAATATAGAAGAAGGTCCCCATGGGGAAGCTAGAAGCAACTTTTTAAGCGATAATTTAAGAAAATTGGGATTTACGATTCAACGCTTAAAAACAGGAACACCCCCTCGTATAAAAAAAGAATCAATAGATTTTTCTGTATGTAGCGAAGAATATGGTGATACTACTTTCTTTACTTTTTCTCATGATGATGACCCAAAATACAAAATTGAAGAACAACAAAAATGCTATTTAGTTTATACAAATGAAGTAACCCATCAAATAATATTGGATAATTTAGACAAATCTTCTATGTATGGTGGTTATGTTACTGGAGTAGGACCTAGATATTGTCCATCAATTGAAGATAAAATTGTTCGTTTTAAAGATAAGTTGCGACATCAACTTTTTTTAGAACCAGAAAGTATGTATTACGATGAATGGTATATCCAAGGATTTTCTACAAGTATGCCAGAAGAAGTTCAAGAAAAGATGGTTCACAGCATAAAAGGGCTTGAAAAAGCAATAATTACAAAATATGCCTATGCTATAGAATACGATGCAATTGATCCCCTACAATTAAAACCATCTTTGGAAACTAAAATAATAGAAAATTTATTCACTGCAGGACAAATTAATGGTACTAGTGGATATGAAGAAGCTGCAGGGCAAGGATTAATTGCTGGAATCAACGCCGTACGAAAATTAGACAATAAAGAAGCTTTTGTATTAAAACGAAATGAATCGTATTTAGGAGTTCTTATTGATGACTTAGTAACAAAAGGAACAAAAGAACCATATAGAATGCTTACATCACGTGCAGAATATCGTCTTTTATTACGTCACGATAACTCTGATTTACGTCTACGTGAATATGGCCATCAATTAGGAACTCTAACAAGTCAAATGTATGAGAATTATTTAAACCATCTAAAGGAAATAGAAGAATTAAAATCCTTTTTAAAATCAACAAAATTAGAAATAAGTGACAAAATAAAAACGTATTTTTCAGAAAAAAATTATTCGATTCCTTTAAATAAAACTTCTTTATTTGAACTTTTAAAAAGACCTGAAATCACAATGGAATTTTTAGAATCCATTCAAGAAATACCTTTTAATGAAAATTGCAAAGAAATAGTAAGTATAGAAATTAAATATGAAGGTTATATTAAAAAAACGGAAAAAGAAATAGAACGTATGTTAAAATTAGAAGAAAAACAAATTCCAATTGATATTGATTATAATAAAGTTAAAAATCTAGCCAGTGAAGCTAGACAAAAATTAGAAACAATTCGTCCTTTATCTATTGGTCAAGCTTCTAGAATTAGTGGAGTAAATCCTGCAGATATTTCAATATTAACCATTTATTTAAAAAAGGAATATGGAAAAGATGAATAAAGAAGAATTTATACAAGAACTTAAAAATATTTATATAGAAGTTAGCGAAGAGCAGTTAAAACAATTGGAAATATATAAAGATTTTTTATTAGAGTACAACAAACATACTAATTTAACAGCAATCAAAGAAGAAAAAGAGATATACTTAAAACACTTTTATGATTCTTTAACAATTAGCAATTTTCTAGAAAAAGAAAAAAGAGTTTTAGATATTGGAACAGGTGCTGGTTTTCCAGGTATGGTTCTGGCTTTATTTCATCCTAATATCAATTTTGTCTTATTGGATTCCAACAACAAAAAAACAACATTTTTAAATTTATTAAAAGAAAAACTTAGTTTAAAAAATGTTGAAGTTGTACATGCTCGTGCAGAAAATTACGTAAAAGAACATTTAGAAGATTTTGATATTGTTACTTCAAGAGCTGTGGCGGAATTAAGGATTTTAGCAGAACTTTCTCTTCCCGCTTTGAAAATAAAAGGAAAATTTATACCTCTTAAAGCCAATATAGAAACAGAAATGCCCCTATTTTTGGATGCATTAAAAGAATTAAATGGCCAACTAATTGAGAAAAAAGAATTTCGACTACCTATAGAAAATAGTAAAAGATCGCTATTAATTATAGAACATTTTTTTAAAACAAATCCAATTTATCCAAGAAGTTATGACAAAATTCTAAAAAAGCCATTGAAAATAAAAAAGAAATAAGGTATATTAATAATAGGCTAAAGGGGCTGATTAGTATGAATATCGATAAAAATATTCTAGAAGTACCAATTGAGGATATTATTCCCAATCGTTTTCAACCAAGACTTGCATTTAACGAAGAGGGAATCAATGAATTGTCTGAATCTATAAAAGAACATGGGATTATTCAACCCCTTGTCGTAAGAAAATTAGGAGATAAATACGAAATTATTGCAGGAGAACGTCGATACAAAGCTTCTACAATGGCTGGTCTTACGAAAGTTCCAGTAATTATTTCAGATATAGATGATAATAAAAGTGCAGAGGTGGCTCTAGTGGAAAATATTCAAAGAAGAAATCTAACCGCAATTGAAGAAGCAAAATCTTATAAAAACTTATTAGATAGAGGTTATTTAACACAAGAACAATTGGCAAATAAAATGGGTGTTAGTCAAAGTGCTATTGCAAATAAATTACGTCTTTTAAATTTAGACGATGAAGTACAAGAAGCTTTATTAAATGAAAAAATTTCGGAACGTCATGCAAGATCATTACTTACTTTAGAAGATAAAGAAGATCAAAAAAAATGGCTAAAACGTATAATTGAAGAGAGATTGACTGTTAGACAATTAGACATTGAACTTAAAAAATATCAAGAAAATGGTGGAGATGATGAAGAAATTCCATTAGTAGATATTAATCCAAATTTAGATGAAATTGTATCCAATGCAGAAGACATACATGTAGAACGTGTTCCTCACGATGTAGCCAGTATGTTAATTCCTGAAGGAGGATTACCTATACAAGAGGAAATCATAAAGGAACAAGAAGAAATGGTTAATAAAACACCAAATAAGTTCTTTAATTTTTTAGAAGATGAACAAGCTAATATGAGTGTCCTTGAACCAGAGGATATTTTAAATACTTTTACAATTCCTAATTTAGATAATGAATTGGAAAATCCTATTCATGAAAATGTAGAACAGAAAAATCGTTTGGAAGAAGTTTCTCAAGAAATAAATAATGACAGTCCAACAAGTGTTTTTGATTCTATAGAATTGTTAGAAGAATTAAATTTACCTGAAAAAAGAAATGAAGAAGAAACAAAATCAGAATTGGAATCTATAACTCCTTTAAAAAATGAGTTTCAAACAGAAAATGAAGCTTTAAATACAAATTTTGAAGCACCAATTTTTGATCAACAGATAAATAATACAGAAGGTTTAGAAGAAAATGATCAGATAAGCGAAATCTCTCCTGTTTTCAAAAAAGAAGAGAAAATAGAAAATCCATTACCATTTTCTAAAATAGAGGATGAAATTGAGCCAATCGTTCCTCCAATAGAAGAAAAAACTGCTATAAATGCTATAGAACCAACACCTATTTTAGAAGAAAATCAAGAGTTGAAACCATTTAAGTCCATTTTTTTCACCAATGAGGAAGAAACTCCAGATAATTTAGAGAATCCAACGGTAAATAATATTATAGAAGAAGTAAAACCTGTAATAGAAGAAACTATAGTAGATCCTTTAGATAGTATTGTTACTTTAGAACCAGACTATGAACAAAAACAAGAAGAATTAGCTGGTTTGGATTTAAAAACAGCTATAAATATTGTAAGAGATACAGTATCTGATTTAGAAAAACGTGGATTTATAGTAGAAAGTGAAGAAGCCGATTTAGAAAATACCTATCATATTGCAATTAATATTGAAAAAAATAAAGAATAAAAAGTGTTAGGAAATAATGCTTTTTTTATTATTTGAAATAAAAATTATTTTCAAATTATTTCTATTCCAGTATAATTTAAGAAGTTAAGGAAGTGGAGTATGACAATACAAGAGCAAAAGAAAAGAGCTAAAGAATTTGCAGACTTTTGGAAAGATAAAGGATACGAAAAAGGACAATCCCAAATATTTTGGACGACTTTATTAGAAAAAGTCTATGGAGTAGAAAATATCGCCGAATTTATAGAATTTGAAGAGCAAGTTCATATAGATAAAAATACAGGTTTTATAGATTGTTATATTCCAAGTACTAAAGTATTAATAGAACAAAAATCTCTTGAGAAAGATTTAAGAAAAGCCATACGTGGGTCTGATGGTAGTTTATTAAATCCTTTCCAACAAGCCAAGAAATATATTGCAGAATTACCTTTATCAAAACATCCAAAATGGGTAATAACTTGTAATTTTAAATCATTTTTAATTTATGACATGAATAATCCTCATAGTGAACCAGAAGAAATATTACTAAAAGACTTACCCAAAGAATACTATCGCTTGAATTTTCTAGTCGATACCAAAAGCGAACATATCAAAAAAGAAGAGGAAATATCGTTTAAAGCAGGAGAATTGGTAGGGAAGTTATATGAAGCCTTTGCTAAACAATACAAAGATATAACCAATGAACAATCGGGGAAAGATTTGAATGAATTATGTGTTCGATTGGTATTTTGTTTATATGCTGAGGACGCAGGATTATTTGGAGGTAAAAGTGCCTTTCATGATTATTTAGTAAAATATGACGACTTAACCATAATGAGAGATAACCTAATTAAATTATTTAAAGTCTTAGACACACCAATCAAAGAAAGAGACCCTTATTTAGAAGAAGAACTAAATCGATTTCCTTATGTCAATGGAGGATTATTTTCAAATGAATCTATTGAAATTCCATTATTCACAGAAGAAATAAGAGATATTCTTTTAAGTAAAGCAAGTGATGACTTTGACTGGTCAAGTATATCACCGACAATCTTTGGAGCAGTATTTGAATCAACCTTAAATCAAGAAACAAGAAGAAAAGGAGGAATGCACTACACATCAATTGAAAATATTCATAAAGTAATAGACCCTTTATTCTTAAATGAATTAAGAGAAAAACTAAATGAAGCAGAAAGCTACAAAAACGAAAAAACAAGAAATCAAAAACTCATGGAGTTTCAAAACTACATATCTAGATTACATTTTTTCGACCCAGCGTGTGGAAGTGGAAACTTTTTAACTGAAAGCTATCTAAGTTTAAGAAGACTAGAAAACGAAGCATTAGAAGTAATATCAGGTGGCAGAATGATGTTGGATACAGAAGATATTATAAAAGTGTCTATACAACAGTTCTATGGAATCGAAATCAATGATTTTGCGGTGAAAGTAGCAAAGACAGCTCTATGGATAGCAGAAGCCCAAATGTGGAATGAAACAAGAACAATTTTATCCTCAACAAATGAGATAGAAGACTTTTTACCATTAGAAACATATGACAATATAAAAGAAGCTAATGCTTTACGAATGGAATGGGAAACAGTTTTATCTAAAGAAAAATGTAACTATATTATGGGAAATCCGCCATTTATAGGAGCAAGACTTATGAATGAAGAACAAAAAGAAGAAGTAAATAAAATATTTAATAGAATAAAAAATAGTGGTAATTTAGATTATGTAAGCTGTTGGTACAAAAAAGCAACAGATTATATGAAAGAAAGCAAAATAGAAACAGCACTAGTATCTACAAATAGTATATGTCAAGGAGAACAACCATCTATATTATGGAAAGAACTTCTAAAGCAAGGGGTATTTATCAATTTTGCTTATCGAACATTTCGTTGGGATAGTGAAGCTAGTATTAAAGCCCAAGTACATTGCATAATTATAGGATTTAGTTATCAAGAAAGAGAAATAAAAAAAATATATGAAAATGGAAAAGAAAGAATTATTAAAAATATCAATGGCTATTTAGTAGATGCACCAAATATTTTTATAGAAAGTCGAAATGAACCTTTATGTGATGTTCCTAAAATAGGGATTGGAAATAAGCCAATAGATAATGGGAATTATTTATTTACAAAAGAAGAGAAAGAAGAATTTATAAAAAAGGAACCTCATTCTAAACAATATTTTAAAAAATTTTATGGAGCAGAAGAATTTATTAATAATAAAGAAAGATATTGCCTATATTTGGGTGAATGTAATCCAGCTGAATTAAGAAGTATGCCACTAGTTTTAGATAGAATAAAAAAAGTAAAAGAGTTTCGTTTGCAAAGTAAAAGTGCTGGAACTGTTAAATTAGCAGAAACACCAACTAAATTTCATGTTGAAAATATACCCAAATCCAATTATTTATTAATACCTAGGGTATCATCAGAAAAAAGAAGATATATTCCTATTGGCTATATGAATAAAATTGATTTATGTAGTGATAGTGTTCATATGACACCAGAGGTTACTATCTATCATTTTGGAATATTAACAAGTAATGTACATATGTCATGGGTAAGAGCAGTTTGTGGAAGATTAAAGTCGGATTATAGATATTCAAAAGATATTGTGTACAATAATTTTCCATGGCCAAAACCAACGAAAGATCAAAAAGAAAAGATAGAATATACTGCTAAAAAAATACTAGAAGCAAGAGAATTATACAAAGAATGCAGTCTTGCAGATTTATATGATGAATTAACCATGCCAATTGAACTTAGAAAAGCCCATCAAGAAAATGATAAAGCAGTAATGGAGGCTTATGGTTTTGATTGGAAAAAAATGACAGAATCTGATTGTGTCACGAAGCTTTTTGAAATATATAACCAATTCATTTAAAAAAATTTTTATTCAGTAGTATTTACATCTGGACTAATAGAATTCCCTTCACTTCCTTTAACGTAGTAAAAAACACTAGCATTACCATTTGTAACAGGATTTCCAGTAACAGGATCTTGTAAAATTCCAACAATATTAGAAGGTGTTTCATACCAGTTATCTTCATTATCCTTTAAATATTCTTCTATAGTATTGACCCAAATACTTTTAGCCCATCTACTTGCTTCGTTGTTTATATTGCTTGCATCATCATATCCAAGCCATACCATTAATAAAGCGTCTTTGTTATAGCCTACTGTCCAATAATCTGTTTTGGTAGTTCCAGTTTTTAAAGCGTATTTTTTACTCATTTTACTTGCAATAGATAATGCAGTAGGAGTTGTGTAGCTTTGAAATTTAGCATTGCTAGTATTGGATAACATTTCATTTAAAATATATACATAGTTTGAATTTAAAACCATTTTCTTTTTATTTTTATGTTCATATAATACGTTTCCATTTAAATCTTCTACTCTTTCAATAAAATAATTATCTGTTAAATATCCTCCATTTGCTAAAGTTGTGTAACCATTGGCAAAATGTAGCATTGACATTTCACTAGTACCTAAAGCAAGAGATGGATTAGCAATTAATTCGTCTTTTATTCCCATTTTTTCAGCTGTTTTTACTAAAGTTTCTTCCCCTAAAAATAAATGTGTCTTTACAGCATAAATGTTATCAGAGTAAGCAAGTGCAGCTGCCATTGTAATATTTTTATTGGCATAAATATCATTGTAATTATTAGGATGATACGTTTGATTATTAGCAAAAACAAAATTTGTGGGTTCACTTACAAAAGTAGAAGAAGATGTCATACCATTTTCTAAAGCAGCATAGTATAAAAATGGTTTCATAGTAGATCCAACTTGTCTTTTTGCTTGTATTGCACGATTGAATTGAGTTTCAGCATAGTTTGTACCACCTGTCAAAGCTCTAATTGCACCACTTTCAGGATCTACTAAAATGCTAGCTACTTGTAAATTCTCGTCTTTAATATTTTCAAGAATTTCTTCTTCTAATTTTGTTTGAGCATTTAAATCCAAACTGGTATAAATTTTTAGACTTCCAGAATCAAGTAAAGAAGATGGAATTCCATTTAATGTTTCCAATTCTTTTAAAACGGCATCTTGATAATACATAAGCATTTGCAAATTATTTGTTTCTCTTTTCCCATAAATTTCAATGTTGTCTTGAAATAGATTTTTGTAAGTTTCCTCCTCTAATGATCCATTATTTTTCATAGATAAAGCAACAATTTTTGCCCTTTCTATACATTTGTCGTAATTTTTAATAGGATTGTAATTGCTTGGATTTTTTGGTATACCAGCTAACATTAACGCTTCTTCTAAAGTTAGGTCCTTTGCATTTTTATTAAAATAATATTTACTAGCATTTAATACACCATAGTTTCCTGCTCCAAAGTTAATAGTATTTAGGTAACCCTCTAATATTTCATCTTTATCATAATGAACCTCTAATTCTAAAGTCAAAAAAGCTTCTTCTATTTTTCTTTTCCATGTTTGATTAAAATCCAAGTACATATTTTTAATATATTGTTGACTAATAGTAGAAGCTCCTTGAACAATACTTTTATTTTTAATATTTAACATCATAGCTTTTGCAATACGTAAATAATCAAATCCTTGGTGTTTGTAAAAATTTTTATCTTCTACACTTATAACTGCATCAATTAAATAAGGAGAAATATCATTTAAATTTACCCATTCGCTACTTCCACTTCCTTGATAAACTAAATTTTCATCTTTGTCATAGATATACATTTGTCCAATACTGGTAAGTTCTAATTTTGGACTAAAATAAGCATAAGTATATAAACCTGTCATTCCAATAACAAATATTAAAAATAAGAAGATTCCAAATTTAATTAAAAAACGTACCTTTCGCATTGTATTCACCTTTTTTTAGTATGATAAAAAGAAGAAAAATTATGCTTTCTTCTAAAAAACTGGATTTTTTTCTTCTAGTTTCTTTTTTTATTAATTTTATACTAGTAAAAAAAGAAAATATTTAGCAAACAAATATAATAAAAATAAAAAATGTATATACTAAAAAGTAGAGTTGCATACGATTTTTTGCTATGTTATAATGTCCTAGAAAAAAGAGGTTATCTTTATGAAATTTAAAGAATTTACTTGCACCTTTTACAAAAATAATTGCGAGGAATATCAAGGAATTTTTAAGAATAAAAGTAAAAATGATAATAAAATAAGTTTTATGATGCTTGATTATGAAACTATCATAGATATTGAAGAGAGAAATCTATTAAGAGAAAATGAAAAGTATATTTTTTTTCTAGATATAAAAAATAAAAAATGTAAGTTGGAATTAAAAAAAGAAGAAATAACATTTGATGTTTTGGTAGAAGAAGCAAATATGGAATTAATAAATAACAAAATTATTATAGAATATTTTATAGAAACGGATGAAGCAAGAAAGAAAATTATAATAAAAGAAAGCGAGAAAATTTAATGAATAAAGAATTAAAAGAAATTATAAAAAATTTATACGCAATAGATTCTAATGCTGAAATTATAATATCCGATCGTCCAGATTTATGTGACTATCAATACAATGGAACTTTTGAGTTAGCAAAAAGCTTACATCAAAATCCTTATGACCTAGGACTGAAAATAACTGAAGAGTTAATAAAAATAGAGGGAATTTATAATAAATTTTCAAAAATTGAATGCATTAGACCTGGTTTTATTAACTTTTCATTATCAGACTCGTATATTAATTCTTTATTAAATACAATGTTAAAAAATGAGAAATTTAATATATCTCTACCAGAACAACAAAAAATAGTAATAGATTATGGAGGTGCAAATGTTGCAAAGCCATTGCATGTTGGACATTTAAGACCAGCAATTGTTGGAGAATCTATTAAGAGATTATTAATTTTTATGAATCAAAATGTTATTTCCGATGTTCATTTAGGAGATTATGGTTTGCAAATTGGACAAGTAATATATGGACTTAAGCAAGAAAATATTTTACCCTCCGCAGTAACTTTAGGAAAATTATCTGAAATTTATCCTAAAATTAGTAATCTTTGTAAGGAAAATGAATCAATAAAAGAAAAATGTGCAATTATTACTAAAGACTTACAAGATGGAAATGAAGAATATCAATCCTATTTTAAAATAATTTTAGAAATTTCTAAAAAAGATATAAAAAAAATGTATGATTATTTAGGAGTAAGTTTTGATTACTGGCTGGGAGAATCGAACGCTTACGACTTTATTCCAGAACTTACAAAAAATCTTGAAGAGAAAAAAATACTAAAATTAAGTGAAGGAGCCAAAATTGTAGATGTAGGAGAATCAAATGATAAAATTTCCATTCCGCCCCTAATTTTTCAAAAATCAAATGGTGCATATTTATATGGAACAACAGATTTAGCAACGCTTTGGCAAAGACAGAAAGACTTTCAACCCGATAAAATATTATATATTGCAGATAGTCGACAGAATCTGCATTTTACACAAGTATTTCGTACAGCCAAAAAAATAGATTATTTAAAAAATATAGATTGTGAATTTTTGGGACTTGGAACTATAAACGGAAGTGATGGAAAGCCTTTTAAAACGCGTGCAGGAAATACGCCTAAATTGGAAGAATTGTTTCAAGAAACCAAAGATATTTTTTTAAATTATGAAAATCATCAAACAAGCTATGAAAGTGATGATTTAGAAAAAATTATTGGTTCTATTATAAAATTTGCTGATTTGCAAAACAATCGTGAAAAAGAGTATATTTTTGATATCAATAAGTTTTCTAAAACTATTGGAAAAACTGGACCCTACATTCTTTATACTTTTGTAAGAACAAAAAAAATTGTTCTAAATAATGAATCTTTTATAGACAACTTATCAAAAACAATATATAATGGTCACGACCGAGAATTAAGATTAAAAATTTTAGAATTAAATGACATCTTAAATTATGCCTTTAAAACAAGGATGCCTTCGGTGATTGCAAATTATTTATATGAAATTTGTGTTTTAATGAACGCATTTTATGAAAACAATCATATTAATAATTTAGAGGATAAAGAAAATAAAAAAGATTGGGTTACTTTACTACACTTAACTTTAGAAATAATTAAAAGTTTACTTGATATATTGGTAATGGAAATTCCATCAAAAATGTAGGAGGAAAATATATGAATTTAAAAGATATAAATCAAGAAGAATTAGAGAATATGTCATATGATGATATAGCCTTTTTGATTCTTACAGAAAAAAAACAAAAAATGAAAATTATTGATTTATTTAATGAAATTGGAAAATTAGTTCATTTGTCTGAAACCGTAATTGAAGATAAAATTGGTGATTTTTTTGAAATGTTAACTTTAGATAAACGTTTTGTAATGCTTGAAGATGGATTTTGGGACTTAAAAACTCGTCATGCTCAAGACATTGTAATTGATGAAGATGAAGATGATGTAAGCATGGAAGATATAGAAGAATCTGAAGAAACTATTGAAGAAGAAATATTTTATGATGAAAGCGAAGACGATGAAGCTGAAGATGATTTAAAAGATTTAGTTGTAATAAGTGATGATGAAGATGAAGAATCCATGTTATAACTATTCTTTTTCTTTATAAAATTATATGGAAAGAGGAAAGCATTATGGAAGAAAGATTAGAGGCTATTTTAAAAAGATATCATGAAATAGAAAATGAACTTATGAAACCAGAAGTTATGCAAGACTTTAAAGAAGTAAGTAAACTTTCTAAAGAACAAAGTAATTTGGAAGAAATAGTAAAAAAATATGAGGAATATAAATCCGCCAATGAAAAAATTTTAGAAGCTAAATCCCTAATGAATGATATTGATCTCCGAGAAATGGCAGAATTAGAATTAGAAGAACAAACGGAAAATTTATCAAAAATCACCAATGAATTGGAAATTCTTTTAATTCCTAAAGATGAAAATGATGGTAAAAATGTAATTATGGAAATTCGTGGTGCCGCTGGAGGAGATGAAGCAAATATTTTTGCTGGTGATTTATTTAGAATGTACACATATTATGCAGAGAAAAATAATTGGAAAATCGAAGTGACTAATGAAATTGCAGGAACAAGCGGTGGTTTTTCTCAAGTTGAATGTATGATAAAAGGAGAAAATGTATATTCAAAGTTAAAATATGAAAGCGGAGCACATCGTGTTCAAAGAGTTCCAGAAACAGAGTCACAAGGAAGAGTTCATACTTCGACTGCTACTGTGGTTGTTATGCCAGAAGCAACAGATATTGATATTGAAATAAAAGAAAGTGATTTAAAAATAGATGTGTATCATTCAAGTGGAGCTGGTGGACAATCTGTAAACACCTCTAATTCTGCAGTTCGAATTACCCATTTACCTACCAATACCGTAGTTACTTGCCAAAATGAACGTAGTCAAATGAAAAACAAAGAACAAGCCTTATCAATATTAAAAGCAAAAATTTATGACAATTTAGAACAACAAAAAAATAAAGAAGTAACAGAAACTCGAAAAAGTAAAGTAGGAACTGGTGATCGTTCTGAAAAAATAAGAACTTATAATTACCCACAAAATCGTGTAACAGACCATCGTATTAACTTTTCTATTATGGAACTAAATCGTGTAATGGATGGAGGACTAGAGCCAATTGTTACTGCTTTAATAACAGAAGACCAAAGAAGAAAACTTGAGGGAGAATAATGTTTGATAATAGAACTTTAACAGAGTTAGACAAAAAACTTTTAAAAGAAAAATTTCCAAACACATATGAAGAAAAAATAAAAGAAATAGAAGAGGGTTACCCAATACAATATTTACTTGGAAATGTCGTTTTTTTAAATGTAGATATAAATGTAAATCCATATGTTTTGATTCCACGCTTTGAAACAGAATATTTAGTAGAAAAAGTTTTAAAAAAAATAGATTCTTTTAAAGAAAAAAAATTGCAATTTATCGATATTTGTACTGGTAGTGGATGTATTGCTATAGCGATAGCCAAAAATACTAATTTTGATTGTACAGGAATAGATATTTCTAAAGAAGCATTAAAAATAGCTAATGAAAATGCTTCTAAAAATAATGTAAAAATACAATGGAAAACGTTGAATATTTTAGAAGAAGAATTAAAGCAGAATTATGACATTATTATTTCAAATCCACCCTATATCGATAGAAAGGATACAGTAGATAGATCTACAATGTTTGAACCTTCTATTGCACTGTACGCAGAGGATAATGGTTTATTATTTTATAAAAAAATATTAAAAAGAATAAAAAATAATCCTAAACTAATTGCATTTGAAATAGGTGAAAACCAAAATGAATCCTTATTAAATTTATGTAACCAAAGATTTCCAAATGCTCAAATTACTTGTGAAGAGGACTTATGTAAAAAAAAGCGTTATATTTTTATAGAACATTAGATAAACTAATAATATCCTAGTGGAGAGGATACGTGTAACCATACCGAAAAACTTGACATTTTTACCGAGAAAATATAAAATGGAATAGAATTAATAACGAAAGTCACATTCCTGTCACCTAAAAAACATATGATGTTATTAATAAAGGAGTAAATAGTATGATACAAATAATTTATTATACATTATTTATTATTACGCTTTTATATGGCTTATATTTTATAATTACTGGTTTGTTTGCTTTTAAAAAGGAAGATGTTCGAAAAATTCGTCCTTTTCGAGCAAGAACAAAATTTGCTGTAATTATTGCCGCTAGAAACGAAGCCAAAGTTGTAGGAGATTTAGTTAAAAGTTTAAAAGAACAAAATTATCCAAAAGATTTATATGATGTTTATACCTATGTAAACAATAGCAACGATGATACTTTTGCAGTAGCAAAAAAAGCAGGATCTAAAGTAGTAAATGTAACTGTTCCTGTCAAATCAAAAGGAGACGTATTAAAATTTGCTTTTTCCAAATTAAAGAAAAAAGATTATGAAGCGTATATTATTTTTGATGCGGATAATGTAGTTCATCCCGATTTCTTAAAATTAATGAATAATACGTATCTTTCAGGTTATAAAGTAGCACAAGGTAGAAAAGATAGTAAAAATATTGAAGACAATTGGTTAAGTGCTAGTCATTCTATATTTTATTATATTCAAAATTTCTTTTTTAACAAAGCCCGCATGAAACTTGATTCAGCTGCTGCTATTAATGGAACAGGATTTATGGTTGCAAAAAGTGTTATAGAGGAGGGATTTGATCCTAAAACTATTACAGAAGATATAGAATTGTCCATTCAATGTGTATTAAAAGGGTATAAAATAGCTTATGTGGAAGACGCTATAACTTACGATGAGCAAGTATTAAAATTTATGGATTCTTGGCATCAAAGAAGTCGCTGGAGTAAAGGAATTATTGAATGTTTTCGTATATATAGAAAACCTCTTTTGAAAAAAATTATTAAAGAAAGAGACTTTGCAAGTCTTGATAAATTTATGTTTGCGATAGCACCCTATTTCCAAGTACTTGGTGTTGCGTTAACACTTGCTTTAGCGATATTTAATATTTTTGAAATTGAGTTAAACGATTTATTTTCTTATTTCTTTTCTTTAGGATATGTATGTTTTATGATTGGATATTTATGTTGTATAATCATGAATATATTTGTAATAATTTATTATAAAAGAGATGTTGAAACTACAATGCATGGTATTTTATTATTTATGGTTTTTCTAATTTCTTGGATTCCAATTAATATAATATGTCTATTTAAAAAAGATTTGAAATGGGTACAAATAGAACATAATCGTAAAGCCAATATTGATAATTTAGTAAATGAAAAAGTATAATGAATAAAAAATAAATGAATAAGACATAATTATTTAGGTGAACAAAGATGAAAAAAATAATTATAGTCTTATTTTTCTTTGCTTTAATTTTCTTTATTGCAAATGGAAATGAAGAATTTATAATTCCAGACAATGCGATTCGATTAAGAGTAATTGCTAATAGTAATACCTTTGAAGATCAAGCACAAAAAATGGAAATAAAAAATAATATTGAAAATATTTTAAAAAATGACTTAATAGGTGTTACTAATGAATTAGATGCTAATTCTATTATTAATGATAGCATTCCCGAAATTAAAAATATGATCAATCATTATAATTTATCTTATAAACTAAACTATGGTCAAAATTATTTTCCAGAGAAGAGTTATAAAGGAATTAAATACAAAGAAGGAATTTATAATTCTTTAGTAGTTACTTTAGGTAGTGGGCAAGGAGATAATTGGTGGTGTGTTCTTTTTCCACCATTGTGTTTAATGGAAGCACAAGAAACAAATATGGAAGATGTAGATTATGAATGGTTTGTAAAAGATTTGTTTCATAAATATATGTAATTTTATAAAGTCTTACTTAGTATAGTTAACTAGGAGGACTTTTTTTATGAAAGAAATCATAACAATATTTACAATTGCGGTAGCATTAAGTATGGATACATTTTCACTTTCTTTAGGTATAGGAACAGGCAATATTTCACGAAAGCGATGTTTGTTTTTTTCTTTACTAGTAGGGATTATGCATTTTATAATGCCTTTGATAGGAAATATTATTGGAAATAAAATTGTTTCTATTTTTATGTTAAAAAGTAACTTTTTATTAGGTATCATTCTCATTTATTTAGCAATTACAATGTTTATAGAGATTATTAAACCCGACGAGAAACCTAAAAACATGAATATAATAAATATGTTTCTATTTGCATTAGGAGTTTCAATAGATAGTTTTTCCACTGGAATAGGTCTTTCCGCTATTACCAATAACATGCTTTTAGCCGTTATGTTTTTTTCAGTGATTAGTTTCTGTTTTACCTATCTAGGTTTACTAATAGGAAAGTATGCTAATCGTATGCTAGGAATCTATGCAACTATTTTAGGGGCATTATTATTAATAATTATGGGAATTTTCCATTTATGTAAATATTAATATTCTGAATTGAAAAACATAAAATAAAATTATATAATGAAATAATAAAGGAACGTGATTTGATGCAAAAATTAGTAATCAATGGTGGAAATAAGCTTTCAGGAAGTATTAAAATTAATGGAGCTAAAAATAGTGTTGTTGCTTTACTTCCAGCTGCCATACTATCTGATGAAGAAACAACAATTTATAATGTTCCTCATATTACAGATGTAGATGTATTAAAAGAAATTATTGAATTATTAAACGGTAAATTAATAGTTGATCAAGATTCAATAAAAATAGATTCTAAAAATATTGTTAATGCAGTAATATCAGAAGAATTATCAAATAAATTACGTGCATCTTACTACTTTATGGGAGTACTTTTGTCCAAATTCAAACACGTAGAGATTTATTATCCTGGAGGATGCAATTTTGGTGCGAGACAAATAGATTATCATTTAAAAGGATTTGAATTACTTGGAGCAACGATTACGACAGAGGGAAATAAATTTATTATAGATGCAAAGGAATTAAAAGGATGTAAAATAGCTTTAAATTTTGCAAGTGTTGGAGCAACTATTAATTTAATGTTCGCAGCTGTAAAAGCAAAAGGAGAAACTACAATTTATAATGCGGCCAAAGAGCCAGAAATAGTAAATGTGGCTACCTTTTTAAATAATATGGGAGCTAAAATAACTGGAGCTGGAACAAGTACTATAAAAATTTATGGTGTAAAAAAATTAGGAAGTGCCATAGTAGATGTTATTCCAGACCGAATTGAAGCAGGTACATATATTATCGCTGGAGCTTTAATTGGAGAAAACTTAAGAATTACTAATATTATTCCAGAACATTTATCAAGTTTATTAGTGAAGCTGAAGGAAATGAATGTAAAGTATACGGAAAAAGCAAATGAAATAATAATCAGTAAGTGTGACCACTTAATAGCAACAGATATAGAAACACAAGTATATCCAGGATATCCAACCGATTTGGCTCAACCAATCTGTGTATTAATGGCTAATGCATGTGGAATTTCACATTTAACTGAAACTATTTATACAAAAAGAATGGGACATGTAAAATATTTAAAACAAATGGGTGCTAATATAGAAATTATAGACAATATGGAAATTATCACTGGTCCTACAAAATTTTATGGTACAGATGTAGAAGCAAGTGATTTACGAGCAGGAGCGACACTTTTTTTAGCAGCTCTAGTTGCGGAAGGAAAAACCAATATTACTAATATTCAGTATATTTTAAGAGGTTATGAAAACATCGTTAAGAAATTATCCAATGTTGGTGCTAATATTTGTATAGAAGAAATAGAATAGTAGTAATCTACTATTTTTTATTGGGGGAATTATGAAATACAAAATATTAATTATAATTGTGTTAGGTACAATTTTTACCTCTATTATTTATTTTTTTACAGACAAAGATAATTTAAATGTTTTAGCATTAGGTGATGGAATATCTACAGGAATGACTTACTACAGAATTGAAGGATATGATTACAATGAATATTTAATAGAATATTTAAATGAAAATAAAAAACTAGAACATTATTATAAAAATTTTAATGAAGTGGATGAAACAGCAACTAATTTGCTAGCCAAAATAAATAACAATATTGAAAATATAGACAATAAAATAAAGATAAAACAAGCTATAAAAGAAGCTGATATTATTACCGTAGCTTTAGGAATGGATGAATTAAATAATTATGCGCAAAAAAATAATTTAGGTTCTACCAAATTAAATGGCTATTTAGAAAAATATAAAGATGTATTAAAAGAAATAAGAAAATTGAATAATAAAAGTATTTATATAATTGGACTGTATCAAACTACTTATTTAAATAGTAATAAAGTAAAAAAAATAAATGAAGAATTAAAGAATTTAAGTAAACAATATCATTTAAATTATATAGATATAGAAGAAATTACAAAGCATAAAGACTTTTTTACAAGTAATAAAGATTATTATTTAAATTATAAAGGTCAAAAATTTATATTTGATAAAATAAAAGATTATTTAGAACAACCTACTATAAATATTTTATAATTTTTCTAAAATATATAAGCTATAAAAAAGTAAGATGTTTTAAAAAACAGATATTATCTTTACAAACATACATAAAATATTATAAATATAAGAAATTTTAAAATAAATATATAATAAATGACAATGCTATGCAAAATATTGAAAATGTTATAGAATTAATATGAAAAGTAAATAACACCCTAAAAATATAAAAAATTTGGGATTGCTAATTCTTTTAAATATGATATAATACAAAAGACAAAGAAAATACTATGCCTAGACATAGGTATGGCGAAAGGAGCGAATTATGAGAGCAAATATTCATCCAGAAATGAAGGAAACGACAATTAAATGTGCCTGTGGAGCTTCCTTTAAAACAAGATCAATAAAAGAAAATATTGAAGTAGAAATTTGTAGTGAATGTCATCCTTTTTATACTGGAAAACAAGGAAATACAAAAAGAACTGGAAATATTGAAAAATTTAACCGTAAATATGGCTTAAATAGTGAAGATAAAACTGCATAGAGCAGTTTTTTCATGGTATAATTTAAATAATTAAATTGCAGTTTAGAAAGGAATATAAGAAATGAAAATTTTTATAGGAGCAGATTATCGAGGCGTTGAAATAAAAAACAAGATAATAAATAGTTTAAAAGAAGATGGATTTGAAGTGATAGATACTAGAACTCCAAATAGAGCTGAAGATGATTTTACTGATTTTGCATTTGAAGTAGGAGAAAATGTTGTAAAAAATGAAAATGCAATAGGCATTCTAATATGTAGTAGTGGAATAGGAATGAGTATTGCAGCAAATAAGGTAAAAGGAATTCGTTGTGCACGAATCGTAAACGATGAAGACGCTATGAAAGCAAAAAATCATAATGGTGCTAACATAATTGCTTTAAGTTCGGATAATGATATAAGTAGTTTGTTAAATATGATTAATATTTTTATAAGTACAAAAAATGTCGATATTGAAAGGCGTTTAAAAAGAGTAGAAAAAATCATAAAATATGAAAATGGCGAATATAATGAATTATAAATTATTAGTATATATATTTAATATTATGTTGTGTATATTTTCATTAAGTGGTATTAATTTTGAGAGCTTTATAAAAAAAAATAGGATATGGGAAACCAGAATTTTGGTTATTACTTTATCTTTAGCACTTGCTTATTTACTTACTTGCTTTGTTTTTGAATTTTTAAGTGTTAGCAAAATAACTTAAGGAGACCATTATGAAAAATAAAATATTATTAGTAATAGTAGTCATTTTAAGTATTATAACTTTAGCAGTGGTTGGTAGTAAAAAAACGAATCACTCTTTTTTTGATCAAGAGAAAACTATTAAAGTAAAAACCAAAGAAGAAAAAATTGAAGAATTAAAGATTGAAGAATATCTAATTGGTGTGCTTGCAGCAGAAATGCCTGCTTCTTTTGAATCAGAAGCTTTAAAAGCCCAAGCAGTAGCATCTAGAAGTTATGCAATGTATAAAATTATTCACAATCAGAATGAAGAGTATGATATATTATCTAACGTTACGAATCAATCGTATATTACAAAAGAAGAAATGCAAAAAAAATGGAAAAATAATTATGATTTTTATTTTACAAAAATATCTAATGCTGTTAAAGAGACTGAAAAAGAAGTTATGTTTTACGATGATGAAATAATTGAAGCATTTTATTTTGCAATGAGCAATGGATCTACAGAAGACGCTCAGACTGTTTTTGGACAAAAATTGCCCTATATTAAAGCTACAACTTCTACTTGGGATAATGATTCTTTAAATAATTTTTTAGTAACAACAACTTTCCCAAAAGATAAATTTTGTGAATTATTAAAACTTGAAAGTTGCAAGAGTATTCACATAGACAATATAAACTATAGTGCAAGTCATCGAATTAGAAATTTACTTATCAACAATAAAGAATTTCTGGGAACAGAAATTCGTTCTTTGTTAAACTTAAGATCTACTGATTTTGAAATAGATATGGATAATAATGAGGTATTTATTACTACGAAAGGTTATGGACATGGAGTAGGAATGAGTCAATATGGTGCAAATGGTATGGCAAAAGAAGGGTACAATTATAAAGAAATTCTTTCACATTATTATAATGATATTAATATAAACAAAATGGTATAAAAATTTTTCTTTTGGGTGAAACTATCTAACAGGAAGGTGATTAGATGACCAAAAGAAGATTAAAAGGGTCAGTTAAAAAAAGTTTATTTGTAGTAAGCATAAGTGTTATTTTTATATCTTTATTTATGATAACAAAAAATTTACAACCATCAAATGAAAATGATGAAGCCTATGTAATGAATTCATTGCTTGAACCCATTGTACCAGTTACTAATGTGACCGAAACATTAAAATTTACAAGACCTTATACAAGTGATAAAGTTCGTATTAGTAAATATTTTTATGAAAAAGATGCTACCAATGAAGAACAAGAAAGATCTTTAATTTATTATGAAAATACCTATTTACAAAACAGTGGTGTTGTATATAGTAGTGATGAAGAATTTGACGTAGTTTCTGTATTTGATGGTACCGTTATTGATATTAAACATGATGAAATTTTAAATAATATTGTATATGTATCACATAATAGTAGTTTAACAAGTATTTACTATGGATTAAAAGATGTTAAAGTAAAAGTTAATGATAGTATTACTCAAAATACCTTATTAGGAAAAAGTGATAAAAATAAATTTTGTACAGATCAAAATTCTATATTATTTGAAGTAAACTATGATGGCAAAGTTTTAAATCCTGAAAGTTTCTATAAAATGGATGTAAATGAATTAAATTAGAAGAATAGACAACCCCTAAACAAAATATAGTTTATTAAGGGGTTGTTTAAATAATGAGTCAATATTTAGTAAATCGTGTAAAAGAAGAAGCAAAATATTTAATTCATACTAAAAAAACTATAAGAGAAATTGCAGAATATTTTAAAATAAGTAAAAGTACTGTCCATAAAGATATGCAGGAAAGATTAATTAAAATTTCTCCACAACTTTTTCAAAAAGTGAGGGAGATTTTAACAGAACATTTAGAAATGAGACATATTAAAGGTGGAGAAAAAACAAGACAAAAATTTTTAAATAAACAAGTGAGTTGATAAATATGAAAAAAAAACAGTATGCCATTTATTTGTGTGATAATGAAATCTTTTTTTTTAACAATATGAAAAAAGAGTCAGTAATTAAACAAAAATTTCAAAGTTTAAAAGGAGAGCAAATAATAGACAGTTCTCTTTTTATAAATGAATTAAACCAATTTATAAAAAGCAATCGCATTAAAATATCGTTGTTTGGAGATAATCTTTATTTTATTAAAAATGAAACAATAAATAATGTAGTTTTAGAAAAATATGAAGAAGTATTAAAAGAATATTTTTGTAAAATAAATTATATAGATTTAATTCAAATTTTAAAAATAGATAAAGACAATGGTTTTTTACTTATCACAAAAGACTATTTTGATTATTATTTTATGAAAAACAATGAGTCTTGCTTAATTCGAATTTCATTGAAAATATTTAATAATCATTTAAAAAAAGCTATACATCATGTTATTGCCAATATATATAAGCCTAAAAAATTAATGGTATTGGGAAATCAAGAAAATACATCTAAAATAGCAGAAGATATTAATCATGAATACAATATTTTAACGACTTTTCCAGAGAAACATTACCAATATATTTTTGAAGAATACAAAAAATAATCAGTTTTGTATTCTTTTTTTGTAAATTTATGGTATAATTGCAAATAGTAAACATAAGGAAGTAGGGATTAGATATGATTAAAATTATAGTCGTTGAAGACGATAAAAATACCCAAATGACCATTAAAAAAATTCTACGAGAAATGGATATTTTTAAAGACGAAGAAGTTCAAGTGGAATATTTTACAAAATACACTAATGAATTAAAAACAATGATTAAAGATGTTTCAGAACATAAAATTTATATCCTTGATATAGAATTAGAAACAAAAATAAGTGGTATAGATATTGCTAAATTTATAAGAGAAAATGATTGGGAAAGTGAGATTGTTTTTATTACCAATCATGATAAAATGTTTGAAACTGTTTATCGAAGTGTTTATGAAGTCTTTGATTTTATAGAAAAATTTCATGATTTAGCACCTAAATTAAAAAAAGCAATAAAATCTATTTTTCAAAGAAATTTTGATAATAAAATGTTTATGTATAAAAATAGTAATTTTAGCTTGCAAATATATTATCGCTCTATAACTTATATTTATAGAGATAAGGAAACAAGAAAAATAATTATTAATACAGAAAAAAATCAGTATTCTATTATTTTACCTTTATCTGAATCTCTAAATTATTTAGATCATAGATTTAAAATGGTTCATAGAGCTTGTATAGTAAATATTGATAGAGTTGAATCTTTTAATTGGTCAAGAGGATATTTTATTCTAGATAATGGTCAAAAAATAGATTTACTATCAAAAAAATATAGAAAGGGGTTAGAAGAATATTATGAAAGAAATATTTAGTATTTTATTAGGTTTTTTTACAACTATCTTGTGTACAATATGTTTAGATTTATGTTATGCAAAAATAAATGACAAAAGACTTACATTTAGTATAAAAAATATAGTGATTATAATATTAACTTCATTATGTACTATTATAAATAATAGCATTTTAGGCTTTAGTGCTAAAGTCATAATTGCTTTATTAATAGTTAGTATACATTTTAAATTTATATTTAATGATAGTTTTAAGAAAGCTTTAATAAATTATATAGTCATGTTTTTTATTTTAGTATTACTAGAAATAACTGTAACTAATATTTTATCAATGACTAAAATATTAAATAACAATAATTCTGCCAATTCTTTTAAAAGTATTAATTTATTATTATCTATCATAATTCAATTAACAGGATATTTATTACTTTTTATTAAACAAATTAAAAATAAAATCAAAGCACTTGTAAATTTTATATTAAATAATATAAATTTGTTGAATATAGCATTTATTATTTTGATAGCTATAGCGGTTTTAGGAATTTTAAATGTTGAATTATTTGCTACTCAAGGTGCTGTAAAATTTATAACACTTCTGCTTTTTGTATTTTTATTAATGTTTATTGCAATTTTGCAATTAAAATTAAACGAATATTCTTTAAAGATTAATAATCAAAAATTAATTGATTATAACGATAAATATGGAAAATTTTTAGATGAATATAGAATTTATAAACATAATATCAATAATAAATTATTAGCAATGAAATCATTTGGAAATAAAAAGGTAAATTCTTTAATTGATGATCTACTTAACGAAGAAAATCAATTTAGTATAAAAAATAATAATTTATATGTTATACCAAATGGAATAAAAGGAATAGTAGCAGAAAAACTTTATAATAAAGAATATGAGGTATACATTAATAATAAAATTAAAAATGATCCATTTATTTCATTAAAAGCAAATGTATTTAATAACTTTTCAGAATGCTTAGGAATTGCTTTAGATAATGCTATTGAAGCAAGTGAAGAAACAAGTAAGCCGATTTTAATTTTAGAATTATATGAAAATGAAACAACTGCTTTTATAAAAATTGGTAACAATTATTGTAATAATATTGATATTGATGAAATAGGCAATAAAAACTATTCGACAAAAAGTCAAGGAAATGGATTGGGATTATTTTCTATAAAAAGAAATACGTTAATAAAAGAAAAAATAGAAATAATAAATAATATGTATTATATAGAATTGCAGATAAAAAAGTACGCTCGTAATTAAAGCGTACTTTTTATAACATTTCTTTTGGACATTCATCTTCATTCCATATACCATAAATTGTAAAAGTGGAAACTCCATTATTTACAACTTTAGCCAATGCAGATAGTATGTTAGCCAATGCTGTAGCCATTATAAATTTTCCTCCTTTCTTGTTTAAATCTATATAAAAAAATTTAAACCAAACTTATTTCTTATAGTTTTTATAATTTCTATAAGGAATCTTAAATAACATATAAGTGAGTGGACAAATACAAATTGTTTCTAATATAAAAATAAAACTTATAATTTCATTAAAATTATCATTTTTGATAAAAATAGCAATAGTAATATATATAAAAGCTAAAAGTAAAGAAATAATTTTATTAGCAATTCTTTTTTTTCTGTGAATAAGTGGTCTTGCTGGAGTATCCGATGGGGACCACAATAACAAAGCTAAAATACCTAATCCATAAGATAAATAGATAACAGAAATAGGTAAAGTATAATATTTGATAAACAATGGACCACATGTATACACTAAAATAGTTATGAGCCAACAATAAATGTTTTTAGTAGCATGGATTCCAAAAGCAAAACCTCTAAAAAGAGAATATAACAGCAATATAATTAGTGTAATAGATGATGTTTTTAAAATAAAAGATAAGAGTAATACAATAGAAGTTTTTGTAATTAAAGAATAAAGTGATTCTAAAGTATATCGAAAAATATTTATTTGTTTTTCATTACATGCATTGTTTCTAATTAAATAATTTATAGATGTAGTTACAAAGGCATTTTTCATACTATCACCAACGATAAAATAATAGCACATTGGCAATTAAAAACAAATAAGTTTTAGAACAAATAAAATATTTTAGGTCTAAAAAGAAACTTAAAAAATTATTTTCTGATTGCAAACAAAAATTTAAACAAAAATTTTAATCTTTAAGACAAAAAGACTTTTTTGAAAACTTTGTCGAACGTATTTTATTGCTTATCACCCCTAGAAGGTGATATTGTTTAATTGGTAGTAGTAAATAGAATAAGAAAGAGGTGTTGAAATGCGTGGTAAAGTAAAGTGGTTCAATAACGAAAAAGGTTATGGATTTATTGAATGCAACGATTTAGAAGATATTTTTGTCCATTATTCTGCAATTTCTAAAGACGGCTACAAAACTTTAAAAGAAGGCGACATTGTAGATTTCAAACTAATTGAAACTTCCAAAGGTCTACAAGCAGTAGATGTTACTTCTATACAATTAACTACAGTTTAGTAGTTTTTTTTATGCTTGTGTGCTATAATTGAATCAAGAAGGTGAATTATGGAAATTATTATAAGAGGGAACAAAATAGAAATTACAGATGCTATAAGAATGTATGTAAATAGCAAATTGGAAAGATTAGATAAGTATTTTGAAAATCCAAATGAAATTAAAGCATACGTAAATGTAAAAGTAAATAATTTAGCTCAAATTATTGAAGTAACTATTCCAACAACTAGATTTACCTTACGTGTAGAAGAAGGACATGAAGATTTATATGCAGCAACTGATTTGGTTGTAGATAAACTTGAAAGGCAGATAAGAAAAAACAAAACAAGATTAAAAAACAAATTTAAAAGCAATGATCTCTCAGAATTCAATTTAAGTTTTGAAGTAACAGAGGAAGAAGTAAACGAAAATAAAATTGTTAAAAGAAAAAATATTGAAATGAAACCAATGGACGAAGAAGAAGCAATTTTGCAAACAGAACTACTTGATCATGATTTTTATATCTTCAAAAATATTGATGAGGAATGTGTGTCTGTTCTTTACAAAAGAAAAGATGGTACTTACGGAATTATAAACGCAAGATAGAAGAGAAATCTTCTTTTTTCTTTGATGAAATTCTTTAAGTTTATTAAGAACTATGTTATAATACATGCCATGGAAGGTGATACAAGATGGGATTTTTTAGAAAGTTAGTGGATTCAGAATATAAAGAATTAAAAAGATTTGAAGGAATTGCAGATAAAATTATAGCATTGGATGAAGATATGCAAAAATTGTCTGATACAGAGTTAAAAGCAAAAACGGAAGAATTTAAAAAAGCTTTAGAAGATGGAACAGAACTTAATGAATTAGTTGTTCCAGCTTTTGCAGTAGTTCGTGAAGCCGCAAGCCGTGTTATTGGAGAAAAACCTTACTATGTACAAATAGTAGGTGGCCTTGCTATTCATTTTGGAAACATTGCAGAAATGAAAACTGGAGAAGGAAAAACGTTAACTGAAACCATGCCTACTTATTTAAATGCTTTAACGGGTAAAGGAGTGCATATTGTAACCGTAAACGAATTTTTAGCAAAACGTGATTCAGAATGGATGGGAGAAATTTTCCGCTTTTTAGGTTTAACGGTTGGTTTAAATTTAAGAGATTTATCTCCAAAAGAAAAACATGAAGCGTATTTATGTGATGTTTTGTATTCAACCAATAATGAAATTGGGTTTGATTATTTAAGAGATAATATGGTTGCACGTGCAGAAGACCGTGTACAAAGACCACTTTATTTTTGTATCGTGGATGAAGTAGACTCTATTTTAATCGATGAAGCAAGAACACCACTTATTATTTCAGGTGGACAAGCAAACTCTAGTAATCTTTATATTGATGCAGATAAAGCCGTTAAGAATTTGGTAAATGAAATGGATTATACCATTGATGAGAAAGTAAAAAATGTTTCTCTAACGGAAGAAGGAAGCAAAAAAATTGAAAAATTTTTTAAAGTTGCGAATCTTTACGATATTAACAACACAGGATTAGTCCATCATGTAAATCAAGCTTTAAAAGCCAATTATGGTTTTAAAAAAGATATTGATTACGTTGTAAGTGATGATCAAGTTATTATTGTTGATCAATTTACTGGACGTTTAATGCAAGGACGTCAATTTAGCGATGGACTTCATCAAGCCATAGAAGCTAAAGAACGTGTAACGATTAATGTTGAAACGAAAACAATGGCAACAATTACATTCCAAAACTTATTTCGAATGTATGAAAAATTATCAGGTATGACTGGAACCGCTAAAACGGAAGAGGAAGAATTTCGAAATATATACAATATGTATGTAATACAAATACCTACCAACAAGCCAATTGCAAGAGTGGATTTACCCGATCTAGTTTATGCGAATAGGAATGGAAAATACAAAGCTATTGTGAATTGCATAAAAGAGATTCATGAAACAGGACAACCAATACTTGTTGGTACTATTTCCGTAGAAGCAAATGAACATTTAAGCAAATTACTTACAAAAGCTGGTTTAAAGCATGAAGTATTGAATGCTAAAAATCATGAAAGAGAAGCTGAAATAATTGCAAAAGCTGGAACTAAAGGAGCTATTACGATTGCAACTAATATGGCAGGACGTGGAACCGATATTAAATTAACTGAAGAGACACTAGAATTAGGTGGTTTATACGTAATTGGTACAGAGCGTCATGAATCTCGTCGTATTGATAATCAGTTACGAGGACGTTCTGGACGTCAAGGAGACGTTGGTACAAGCCAATTTTTTGTATCTTTTGATGATGACTTAATGCGTATGTTTGGTACTGATAGAATTAAACAAATAGTACAAAGTTTAGGAATGACAGAAGAACAATCCATTCGCTCAAAAGCTATTACAAGAAGTATTGAAACAGCTCAGAAAAAAGTAGAAGGAAATAACTTTGACATGCGTAAAAGTTTGCTTGATTATGATAATGTTGTTAATGAACAAAGAACAATTATTTATGAAAGACGTAATGAAGTATTGGATAATGAAAATATTCATGAAAGTGTTATTGAGATATTTAAAAATACTATAAAAAATTTAGTAGAAAATCATATTGAACCTGAGGGCTATTTAACAGACGATGATAAAAACGAAATACTTGAGTTTGTAAATACCAATTATTTAAAGAAGAAACCATTAGACATAAAAGAGATTGATGATAAAAAAGAAAATGAAATTGAAGAATATTTAATAGACAAAATATTGAAAGATTATGAAAAGAAAATAAGTGTTGCTCCAAATTTTCAAGAGTTTGAACGTGCTATCACACTTCGTATTATTGATTCTTTATGGGTAGATCATATAAGTGCTATGGAACATTTAAAAGAAGGTATTATGTTGCGTGGATATGGTCAAGTAAACCCATTACAAGCCTATACGATGGAAGGATTTGAATTATTTGAAAATTTACTAGATAAAATTGATGAAAATATTGCAGAATTCCTATTAAAAGCGAATATAGAACAAAATACCGAACGTAAACAAACGATTGTAGGCGTTGCAAACGATGGAAAAGAAAAAGTACGTCAATCACCAAAGAAAAAAGAACAAAAAGTAGGGCGTAATGATTCTTGCCCTTGTGGGTCAGGCAAGAAATATAAACAATGTTGTGGGAAATAGAATTTAAACCCTTACAAATAGTCTATGAGCAATTCAAAAATGAAAAAAATATTATAAAATAGAAAAAATTATGAATTTTGTTTGCAAAATGTTTGCAAACATTTTTTATTTAGAAGAATTGGTATGAAACTATCAAGTGATAATGTATTAGAAATGCTATAAAATGCTAAAGGAAAAACTGAAGCCTATGGGTGGATTATTCATTCTATTTGTGTTGGTAACTGTGCAAGTACAATTGCAAAATCCTTAAATTAGAATCCTGAATTAGCAAAAAAAATTAGTTGGATACTTCTCATATTTAGAATATGAAAAAATAATACATCTTTGTGATTTAATATGCACTCGAGATGTGAAGATTAATCGAACTTATGATGAGAAGGGTGTATATGAAAATACACAGAATTATATAAAGAAACTTATAAATTAAAAATATATTTTGATAATTTATTGGGTTACAATTTATATGATTTATTTCTTGAAATCAAAGAAAATTTATAGTTAAGATTTTAATTTATATATAATTAGTGCTATAATGTGTTTAGCGAATAGGTACAAACAAATTGCAAAGATTGTTTGTACCTAAGTTAAATAAATATTAAAAGCTATATGAAGGCAAGGAGAAGTGAGAAGTTTATGAAGGAAATATATGAGGAATTTTTAAATTTTTTATTTTCTTTAACCGCGGATAAAAAAAGTTTTAAAATTGCAGGAGATGAAATTGAATTACATAAAGTCGTTAGCAAAGATTGATTTTATCGAAATAGTAAAGGAAATTGGAACTATTCCAGAGATTATTGAAGCAAGTTCCACAGAAGAAAAACTATATTCTAAAGCCTCTGACGTTGTATTAGCGAGATGTTTTAATGAGTTAGGATTAAAATCTAAAGCTGTATCAGAACGCGGTAATAGTGCAGATATAATAGCAGAAAGTATTCATGGATATACTTTAGTTGCAGATGCAAAAACATTTAGATTAAGTAGAACTGCCAAAAATCAAAAAGATTTTAAAATTTCAACATTGAGCAAGTGGAGAGGTATGGAAAATGATTTTGCAGTTTTAGTAGCTCCATATTTTCAATATCCTAATACGTCTAGTCAAATTTATTCTTCATCTTTATCTGATAAAGTTTGTTTATTATCATGGGAACATATGTTATTTCTTATAAATAAAGGTGTAGTAGAGGATATGTCATTTAGTTTAGAACAAATTTGGAATGCACCTATAAGAATAGAACGGGATAGTAAAATCGCATATGCTGATAGAATGAATGTTCTTTTTCCCTATATAAATCGAATGGTTTGTGATAGAATTTCTAGCAACATTACTGAGTTTGAAAAACAATTAAATAATTGTAAATCGTGTATTGTAGAAAGAAGTAATAATGAAATTTCGGTCTTAAAAACTGAAATAGAAAGGATAAAGGGTTATACAAAAGAACAAGCTATTAAAGAATTAATTAAATCTAAAAAACTCAATGAAAAAATATCAGCGATTTTATCTTATAAAAATTCTTTATAGAAAGGAGTGAAATAATTTGGAAACAAATTCAGTAATTTGTGGAGATTCTATAGAAAAAATCAAAAATATTGATACTGAGTCGATTCATCTTATTCTTTCTGATATACCTTATGGAATTTCATATGATTCATGGGATGTTATACACAATAATACAAATTCTTCGTTATTAGGGTCAAGCCCTGCTCAAAAGAAAACGTCAGTTTTTAAAAAAAGAGGAAAACCTTTAAACGGATGGTCGGAATCAGATAAAAAAATACCAATGGAATATTATGATTGGTGTTCATCGTGGGCAAGTGAATGGCTAAGAGTTTTAAAACCAGGCGCAAGCTGTTTTGTTTTTGCTGGCAGGAGGTTGTCACATAGATGTATATGTGCAATGGAAGATGCTGGATTTATTTTTAAAGACATGTTGTCTTGGGAAAAAGATGTCGCAGCTTATAGAGCTCAAAATGTAAAAATTGTATTTGAACGACGTGGAGATATTGAAAATGCAACTAAATGGAGTGGGTGGAAAATAGGAAATTTAAGGCCGTTATTTGAACCAATATTGTGGTTTATGAAGCCATATCGGATAGGTGGTACATTGACAGATAATATAGCTAATTATAGTCTTGGTGGTTTTAATGAATTACATTTAAAAAATAATTCTTTAAATAATATTGGTATAGAGATTTGTTCAAATATTATAAAATGTAAAACTGAATCGACTGATAGAGGATTACATCCTGCACAGAAACCATTAGCACTTATGGAATTCTTAATTGGATTGACTACGCTAGAGAATCAAATTGTTTTAGATCCGTTTTGTGGTTGTGGATCTACTTTACTTGCAGCTCAAAATTTAAATAGAAAATATATTGGTATAGAATTAAATGAAGAGTATTGCGCAATCATTGCTAACCGTCTTAATGAATCAAAAAATCAAAATTTGAAAAGTAAAAGAGATAATTAGTCACATTAGATAAATGCAAACAATGTTTGCAAATAAGAAAATATTTATTGTAACAATAATACTATAAATACCACAAATACTGATGCTACGAAATCTACAAAAAATGAAATAACAATAATATAGTAAATAACATAAATACTATATGTACTGGATTTGCTTCAACATGTGGGTCAGGTAAGAAATATAAGAACTGCTGTGGGAAGTGATTAAAGAACCCTTTATTTATAAGGGTTGTTATAACCTTATAAAGATTTGAAAATTATTGAAATTTGCAAAAATATATCAAAAATACCTCATTTTGTCCTCATTTTTTTGAAAATAAGGTAAAAAGTTTCGTAAGTACAGTAAAATCAAGGTTTTAAGAACGTGGACAAAATGAGAAAATAATTAATATAGTACTTTTATAAGTTTAAATTATATATTATTCTTGATAATTATATTACTATATAAAATATATTATGGGGGATTAAGATGACAAAAAGTAATGATATAAATACTCTTGCTATAGAAATGATGAGATTTCAATATGAAGATTTATCTTCACATATGCAAATAAATCATTATATAGAAAAAATGAATTTTTTTTATGATGAACTAAAAAGATTAAGTCATGAAAATTATAATGGCAGTAGCCTTTCCCAAGGTTATAAAAAAACAGTTAGTTTATTGAATGATATTGAATGGCATGCCCTGTACATTACATTTGTCATGTAGAAGATGGATTTATACATAGTGGGAATATAATAACTGAAATAATAAGAATGGCTTATGAAGAAATATTATATGGATCTTTAGATAGAGTATTTGATTATACTGGTCATTGTGGTGAGGCAACCCACAAAATAAAAAAGTTATGTGAAAAATTTGGATTAGAACATCAAATTATTGAAATAAATCCTTTATTTGATAAAAAGTCTTATTCTCCTTTTGAGGAAATGTTAGGAGATTCTATTAGACATTATGCATCATTAATCAAATTGAATGACAAAAAGTATTTAGTTGATATCACATATCGTCAATTTTTTATGATTAATCAAAATAATATAAATCGAATTGGTGTTCCATATCTTAATAGTTGTAATCCGGGATTTTTTATGATGAAAAACTAAAGTTATAAAAAAATAGCTCAACATTTGATAAATTTTGGATGGATAGAAGCTACGGATCAAAATTTAAAAGCCTATTTTGATAGTTTTGCTATTTCTTTTAGAAATGGGATATATTATGAAGATATGAAAAACATTATTTTTAAAACGGATTATCAAGCAGAAGATTATATTTCATTTTTAGATGGTAAAGGGAGCCAATTAGAAAAAGAATCAGTAATTTCATTAGGAAGGCAAATGCGACCGTTAAAAAGTTATAACAACAAAAGAAAGTAAGATAATTAAAGCTGTATAATAAGAAAAAATAATTGTCTTTATAAAACTTTATTTAGGGTGGTGAAGAAAATTACCCATTTTGTCCTCATTATAGAAATATGAGAACTAATATTTACTTTCATAAGGAAAAAAATGATAAAATATCCTTACAAAAGGAAAATATAAAATGAATTATAAATTAAATATTTTAAAAATTGCAGAAGATAATAATGGATATATTACAACAAAAGAAGTTGCAAATAAAGGTATTCCAAAGATATATTTAACTCAGTTAGTTAGAAAAGAAAAATTAATGAAGATAAGTAGAGACTTTTATATGTTGCCAGATTGTTTTGAAGATGATTATTTCAAAATTCAATTAACTAATTCTGATGTTGTATTTTCTGTAGAAACAGCTTTATATTTATACAATTATTCTAATAGAGTTCCACAAAATATTATGTATCTGTTCCGTCAAATTATGGCGGAAATCTCTTGAAAAATAAAAATGTTCAGTTATTATATACAAAAAAAGAATGGCTTCTTTTAGGTGTTATTGAAATTACTTCTCCATTCGGTCTTCCCATTAAAGTCTATGATAGAGATAAAACGATTTGTGATATTATTAAAAATAAAGATAGAGTCGAACCTGAAATATTTAGTGAAGCTATTCTGTTATTATTAAAAAGAAAATTTGTTTCAGTATAGTATATAATCTTTAAATATGATAAAATTGAAAAGAAAGGAGTTTTCTGCAACAGTTGTATCAGGAAAATGAGGACTTTTACCTCATTTTGGCCTCGTTTAACAAATATTTATAATATTCATAATATCATAAATACTATATGTACTAAATATGTAAGATACTGAAAAATAAGGAAATACTAATAATATAGTAAATGTTATAAATACTTGATGGAAAGGAACTTGTGGGTCAGGCAAGAAATATAAACAATATTGTGGGAAATAAGGCTTGAAAATATGACAAAAAACATAAGTGAAGCTCTAAATTATGCTGAAAGTAATAGTAAACTAGAAGGAATTCAATTATCAGAAGAAGAAAGAATACTAATTTTAACTAAAATGGAGCAACAAGAAGAAAACATTAAATATATTGAATATATAAAAAAATTAGTTAAAGAAAATGAAAAAAAGGAAAATAATAATGGCAAGATTAGATGAAGAATTATTGAACTATAAATCCCCATATGTATTAAATAATAATGAAGCTTTATTAGTAAATAAATTGGATATTCAAAATGTTCAACAATTAGAACAAGCGGAAAGAATGATTACAAATTATAAATTGGCGCAATTGTATTTAAATCCAGGAATACAAACTTTTGATGTTCAACATTATCTTAGTATTCACAAGTATTTATTTGAAGATATCTATCCATTTGCTGGAGAAATAAGGAATGAAGAAATTCAAAAACGAATTCCTTTTTGCTTACCTAAATATATTTTAGCTGAACTTAAAAAAACTTTAGATAAAGCATTCGTGAGAGCAAAAAGCATTACAACACGAGAAGATTTAATTGATTTTCTTGTAGAGCTTTATTCAGATTTAGATATAATCCACCCTTTTAGAGATGAGAATGATGCACTAGTGCAGAATACGACATACCTTCATAAATACTTACAAA
>CANPIH010000005.1 GCA_947574085.1 uncultured Mycoplasmatota bacterium
TTCTTTTAATTGTACATTCATTTATTCTTCCTCTTGTTTTTATTTTATCATTTTTTTGGCTGTTTTTATAGAAAATTTGATATCTAAATCTTTATAAAAACTTTGAGTATATAATTTACTAATTATAACAATACATGCTATAATTTACTTAGAAAGAAGGAAGAATCATGATGAAAACAAGATTTATGATATTTCCTAATAAAAAAATGGATATTGAAGATTTAAGAGATGCTTTATTTTCTTATCTAATTGCAAAACATGATAAAGGCAAATTTGTTGTAACAGTAGAAAATTTTAATCAAAATGTATCTGAAACTGAAATTAAAAACTGTATTTCTATTTTAGATTTTTTTGGCTTCCATTATGAAGAAATATTACCAAATAAAGAAAATATTTATAAAGCGTATGCAGAAAAATTAGTGAAAAGTGGTAAAGCGTATTATTGTTTCTGTACGCAAGAAGAGCTAAATAAAAAACGAATGGAAGCGAGTGAAAAGAAGATTTCTTATCAATACGATAGAACGTGTAGAAATTTTCCAAAAGATGAGGCGAGACGTAAGATTTTAATTGAAGAAAATTATGTAATACGGCAAGCTATGCCTAACGAAGGTCAAACAACATTTCATGATTTGGTTTATGGAGATATTACAACCTTAAATAGTTGCTTGGAGGATCAAATTTTAATAAAAAGCGATGGAACTCCTACATATAATTTTGCTAATGTAATAAATGATACATTCTTAAATATAACTCATGTAACCATGAGTGAAGATTTATTAACAAGTACACCTAAATATTTATTATTGTATGAAAATTTAGGGTTTTCAGTTCCAAAATTTATTCATTATCCAAAAATTATTACAAAATTTGAAAATATTTTAATGGATTTGTTAAACCAAGGTTTTTTAAAAGAAGCTATTTTAAATTATATTGCTCTTTTGGGATGGAGTCCAAAATCCACGAAAGAATTTTTTTCTTTAGAAGAATTGATACTAAATTTTGATTACAATCATATAAATAAAAGACCAGCTATTTTTGATATTAAAAAATTAAAATGGTTTAATCATCAATATATAATGAAATTAAGTGATGAAGATTATTTGGCTTTTGTAAGACCTTATTTAGAGCGATTTTATAATGTAGAAGATAAAAGTGAAGAATGGATTCATTATTTATTGTTATTGTTCAAAAATCAAATTAATTTTGGTACTGAAATTGCTCTTACTACTCATATGTTTTTTACACCTCTTATAGATTTAGAAGAGAAAGAAGTTTCTAATTTAAAGGGGGATAATAAAATAATGGAGGCATTAAAAATATTTAAAGAGGAAGTAAAAAAGACATCTGTTTGGAATGTAGATAGTATAAAAAAGGTTTTAGAGTTTGTAAAAGCAACAACGAACGCTACTGGGAAAACTTTGTATATGCCAATTCGTATTTCTGTTACAGGAAAAAAGCAAGGTCCTAATTTAATAGACTGCTTATATTTATTAGGGAAAGAAAAGATTTTAGAAAGATTAAACATTGTTGTTTAAAAATAGAGAAAGGAAACATAGTATGAAAATATTTAATACTTTAACAAATCAATTAGAAGAATTTATTCCTATTACTGATGGAGTTGTTAATATGTATGTTTGTGGACCAACGGTTTATAATTATGCTCATGTTGGAAATATGTATCCAGTAATTGTTTTTGATATGGTATATCGTTATTTAACATATAAAGGATATAAAGTTAATTATGCGTCAAATTTTACGGATGTGGATGATAAAATCATTAAGGCAGCAATAGAGCTTTCCACTACAGAAAAAGAAATTACTGATAAATTCATCAAAGCGTATTTAGAAGAACTCCAAGATTTAAATTGTTTAGAAATTGATTATAGACCTCGTGTAACAGAAACGATGGATAGTATTATAAATTTCATTTCTTTATTACTTGAAAAAGGATACGCTTACAAAAGCGGAGATGACGTTTATTTTAGAGTGAATAAAATTCTAGATTATGGTTGTTTATCCAAACAAAAATTAGAAAGTTTGGAACAAGGGAAACGAATTGAAATAGTAGATGAAAAAGAAAGCCCTTACGATTTTGTATTGTGGAAAAAAACTAGTGAAGGAATTACTTGGAACGCTCCTTTTGGAATAGGAAGACCTGGGTGGCATACTGAATGCGTTGTAATGATTCATGATATTTTTAAAGAAAAAATTGATATTCATGGTGGAGGCGTTGATTTGAAATTTCCTCATCATGAAAACGAAATAGCTCAAAGTAAAGCTGCATGGGATCATAACTTAGCTAATATATGGATGCATAATGGTCACATCATGGTAGAAGGCGAAAAGATGAGCAAGAGTTTAAATAATTTTATTTTAGCTAAAGATTTGAGAAAAGATTATTCAAGTAATGTTATACGATTGGCTTTTTTAAAGAACCAATATCGAACTCCTCTTGATTTAACAAAAACTACATTTACAGAATGCGAAACTATTAATGAAAAAATTGAAAACGCTTTAAAACAAGCTCATACAAAAATAGAAATGTCTGCGATCGAAGTTGGAAAAGTTAAAAATGACGAAAAAATCGATGAAATTATGGATAATGATTTTAATACACCTAATTTAATTACTTACCTTTTAGATTTACTAAAAGAATTAAATACCCAGATGAGAAATAACACAGATATTTCACAAACATATGATAAAATATTATTAGTAAATTCGATATTAGGACTCAGCTATGAATTTAAAAAATTTAACGATGATGATAAAAAAATGTATCAGATTTGGTTAAAAGCTCGTAGTGATAAAGATTTTACAAAAGCAGATTTTTTAAGAGAAGAATTAATAAAAAGAAATATTTTATAAGAGGTAGTCTATGGATTTTATAATTTTAATTTTTATGCTTATTATTCCAGCTATTGCACAAATGGGAGTTACATCAAATTATAATAAATATAAAAATATTGAAAATAAGAAAAAAATAACAGGTTTTGAAGTAGCAAGAAAGATTTTAGATAAAAACGATTTAAAAGATATTTACATTGTAGAAATCAAAGGAAATTTAACTGATCATTACGATCCAAAACGAAAAGTAGTACGTTTATCAAGCGATGTTTTTCATGGTTCAAGTATTGTAGCTTTATCGGTTGCGGCTCATGAATGTGGGCATGCTATTCAAGATAAAGTAGGCTATACTTATTTGCGTATTCGAAGCCTTATTTTCCCTTTAGTTCATTTTGCTACAGGACTTTCTTACTTTGTTATTTTTTTAGGTCTCTTGATGGAATCTTTAAATATAGTATGGTTGGGAATATTGCTAGTTGGAACAGGACTTATTTTTCAGTTAGTGACATTGCCAGTAGAATATGATGCAAGTAAAAGAGCAAAAATGGAAATAGAAAGTTTAGAATTAGCAAATAAGGAAGAGCAAGAAGGAATAGCTAAAATGCTTTCTGCTGCAGCAATGACCTATCTGGCGGGAGTAGTAACAAGTGCATTAGAAATTTTAAGATTAGTTGTCATTTTTTTAGGAAATCAGAACGATAGAAGATAAAAATTTTTAACAAAGAAGTAAAAATACTAAAATAAAATTAAAGGTATTAGAAAAAAGGGTGTGAAATTTGAAAGCATTGATAACAGGAGCTAGTAGCGGAATTGGAAGAGATATTGCCTATTATTTGGCAAAACAAGGTTATGATTTAATAATTGTGGCACGAAGAAAAGAAAGACTAGAAAAAATAAAAGAAAATGTAAAGGTAAAAGTGAAAATTGTTGTTTTAGACTTGCTAAATGAAAAAAATGTTTTTAAATTATATGAACAAGTAAAAAAAGAAAATATTGACATTCTAATAAATAATGCTGGATTTGGATTGTTTGGAATGTTTGACAAAACAGATTTAAAACGAGAACTTGAAATGATTGATTTAAATATTAAAGCTTATCATATCCTTACAAAATTATTTTTAAAAGACTTTAGGAAAAGAAATAGTGGTTATATATTAAATGTTTGTTCTAGTGCTGGCTTCTTGGCTGGACCTAGACTAAATACTTATTACGCTACTAAAAATTATATTACAAAATTGACAATGGCAATATATGAAGAATTAAAACATCAAAAAATTCAGGTTCATATCAGTGCTTTGTGTCCTGGACCTGTTGCTACTGAATTTAATCAAGTGGCTCATGGCTTTTTTAACTTAAAAGAAATGTCTAGTAGTAAAGTAGCTAAATATGGAATTGACAAAATGTTTCAGAAAAAATTAATTATTGTTCCTGGATGGAGTGTAAAATTAGGCTTATTTTTTAATCGTTTTATTCCTTGGAAATTGTCATTAGCAATTCTATATAAAATTCAAAAAAGAAAATATTCTGAAGAAAAATAATTGTTTTATGGTATACTATTTATAAGGTGGTTGTAGTGCAAAAATTAAAAAATAATAAAAGTCTTTGTTTGCTAATTTTCTTAGCTTTATTTGGTTTTTCAATTGGAGTATTTGATAATTATCGTGAATTATGGATGAATGCCAATTCCTTATCCACTTCAACCATAAGTCATGTAATCAGTATTTCATGTGTGGTAACTGTATTTGTTTTATTTTATTTTACGATTCGGGTTTCTGCTAACAAATTAAAATGGGGAATTTGTATTTCGCTTGCGTGTAACATGATTACAGGAACAGCTTTGATATGTTTAAATGGCTCAGACAATTTCTTTTTGATTAAATTTTTAATGTTTTTCAATATAGCATTTAGCCAATTGATTCTTGCAAGTGTATATCCATTAATGATGAATATAAGCAAAGACGATGTAGTTTATACAAAAAAAATTTTTATTGAATCTTTATTTAGTAAACTAGGTTTTTTATTTGTAGCTATGCTTCTAGGAAAAACTATTTTTCATATTTTTGTGGATTACAATATATGCTTATTCCTATCTGTAGTCTTTAATTTTTTCGCTTTATTCTTATTAGTGTCTATTCAAATAAATGGTAGAAACACTGCAAAATTTAATTTGCAAAAAACAATACGCTATTTTAATAAACATAAAATATTTTACTTTTTCTTATTTGTAAATTTCTTGGGAGATATGATTTGGGGAGCTATTTTTGGTATGCCTATGTTGCTTTTAACAAATAATTTAGATTTTTCTTCTAATTTTGCTAGCTTTTTAATTTTGGGTTTAGGAATATGTTCTAGTTTTTTATCAATGATTGTAGTTAAATATTTACGCTTTGATAATGAACATAAAAACTTTTTTGTTAAATTTGGAATTCGATTGCTTCTTTATGTTCTTGTTTTCATAACCAATAGCAAATTAATATTATTTATAACATTAATTTATTTATTAATAACAGATTGCTTGTATGGCTTTATTTTTGGTGGTTATTTTATTAATGCAATTGATGAAAAGTATTCTTTATTTTTAACAACCTTGAAATATTGCAGTAGTCTTTTGGGTAAAGCCGTAGGAACGTTTTTTTGCGGAATCGTATTTCATTTCAATTTACGTATGTTTATCATACCAGCTTTAGTTATAAGTATTATTCATTACGTATTTGCTACTTTTTTAATTATTAAAAAAGAGAATTGTTAATAAAGAAGTATAGACAAAATGATTTACGTTTAAATTTTATAACCAAATTTAAAATGAATATTGTTTTAATATAAAAATTTCTGAAAAGGAATTCTTTTTTTTCTTGTAATGTGAACAAACGTATGCTATAGTAATTTTGCAAATAAAAAAGCCAAAATGTGGTAAAATAAGTAACACTATGGAAGAGGTAATTGAAAATGAAAAACGATAGAATAGTAATACGTGGAGCAAGAGAAAATAATTTGAAAAATATAGATTTAGAACTGCCAAAAAATAAGTTAATAGTAATGACTGGAGTATCAGGATCTGGAAAAAGTTCTTTGGCTTTTGATACAATATATGCAGAAGGGCAAAGAAGATTTGTAGAGAGTTTATCAAGCTACGCACGTCAATTTTTAGGGGGTAGTGATAAGCCAGATGTTGATAGCATTGATGGACTTTCACCAGCCATTGCAATAGACCAAAAAACAACCAATAATAATCCTCGTAGTACAGTGGGAACGGTTACTGAAATCTACGATTATTTAAAACTATTGTATGCAAGAATTGGAACTCCCTACTGTCCTAATCATCATGAACCAATTACTCATCAAAGTATTGAAGAAATGACCAATAAAGTTATGAACTTTGAAATAGGTTCAAAAATAGAAATTTTAGCTCCAGTTGTAAAAAATGAAAAAGGAATGCATCAGGAACTTTTGGAAAATTTGCGTCGCGATGGATTTACTAAAGTTAGAGTTAATGGAGAAATGCGTTCATTAGATGAAGAAATTCTTTTAGAAAAAAATATGAAAGATACAATAGAAGTGATTGTGGATCGTATTGTTTTAAAAGAAGAAGAAAGAAGTCGAATTTTTGAAGCAATTGAAAACAGCACAAAACTTGCAGATGGGCTTGTTTTAATACATCAAATTGGAAAAGAGGAAATGCTTTGGAGTGAAAAATTTGCTTGTGTAAACTGTAATTATTCTTTACCAGATTTAGAACCAAGAATGTTTTCTTTTAATGCACCATTTGGAGCATGTCCAGAATGCAAAGGATTAGGATTTAAAACAGCAATTTCAGAAGAATTATTAATACCAGATTCTTCTCTGACGCTAAACGAAGGTGCTATTTCTACCATGTCTGATGATCAAAATATATTTTATACTGACGTAAAAACCGTTTGTGATTTTTACAAAATTGATATGAATAAACCTTTTAAAAATTTAACCAAAAAAGAGAAACAAATTTTGTTTTTTGGAACTAATGAAGAATTAAATTTTGAATATACTGCTAAAAATGGCAATAAAAGATACGTAACTCGTTGTTTTGAAGGTATAATTAATAATTTAGAAAGACGTTATTTAGAAACTTCTTCCACTTGGATAAGAGAATGGCTGGATAATTATATGATGGAAATTGAATGCCCAGAATGCCATGGAGCAAGATTAAAAGAAAGCGTTTTAAATGTTTATGTTGATAAGAAAAATATCTATGAAATGACGAAAATGAGCATTGGTAAACTTTTAGAATTTATTAAAAATTTAAAATTGAATAAAGAACAAATGGAGATTAGTCGTTTAATTGTCAAAGAGATTATCAATCGCTTAGAATTTTTAAAGAACGTAGGTTTAGATTATATTACATTGGATCGTATGGCTGGGACTTTATCTGGTGGAGAATTGCAAAGAATTCGTTTAGCTACTCAGATAGGTAGCAAATTATCGGGGGTTTTGTATGTATTAGATGAGCCTAGTATTGGTTTGCATCAAAGAGATAATGACAAATTAATTGCTTCTTTAAAAGAGATGGTTGATTTAGGAAATACATTGATTGTTGTAGAACATGACACTGATACTATGATGGCTGCTGATTATTTGGTAGATGTTGGGCCAGGAGCTGGACGTGAAGGAGGAAAAATAGTTGCTGCTGGGACACCTATTGAAATCATGAAAAATAAAAATTCATTGACAGGAAAATATTTATCTGGAAAAGAAAAAATAGAAGTTCCTAAATCTAGGAGAAAAGGTAATGGTAAATTTATTGAAATAATTGGAGCTAGTGAACATAATTTAAAGGAGATAGATATAAAAATACCTCTTGGAAAATTTGTATGCGTTACAGGAGTGTCTGGATCTGGAAAAAGTTCTTTGGTAAATGAAATACTTTACAAATCAGTCTTTAAAAGTTTGTATCCAAAATCAAAGGTTATATCTGGTAAGTGTAAAAAAATAAAAGGATTGAAAGAAATTGATAAAGTAGTTCAAATTTCTCAAGATCCTATTGGTAGAACACCAAGAAGCAATCCTGCAACTTATGTAGGTGTTTTTGATAACATTCGTGATTTATTTGCTGAGATGAAAGAAAGTAAAATTCGTGGATTTGATAAATCAAGATTTTCCTTTAACGTAAAAGGAGGAAGATGCGAGGCTTGTTATGGAGATGGCGTCAAAAAAATAGAAATGCATTTTTTACCAGACGTATATGTACCTTGTGATGTATGTAAAGGAACCCGTTATAATAAGGATACTTTAAACATAAAATTTAAGGATAAAAATATTTCTGAAGTTTTAGGACTTCGTGTAGAAGAAGCACAGGAATTTTTTGCTAGTATTCCCAAAATAAAATCAAAGCTGGATATTATGATGGACGTAGGACTCTCTTATGTAGAATTAGGAGCAGGTGCCCCCACCCTTTCAGGTGGTGAAGCTGGACGTGTTAAGTTAGCTAAAGAACTTCAAAAAAAACCTACAGGAAAAAGTTTATTTATTTTAGATGAACCAACAACTGGGTTGCATTCAGATGACATTAAAAAGTTAATTATTATTTTACAAAGAATTGTGGATAATGGAGATACTGTAGTAGTTATTGAACATAATCTGGACGTTATTAAAGTGGCAGATTATATAATCGACTTAGGTCCAGAAGGTGGCGATGGCGGAGGAAATATTGTTGCAACTGGAACGCCAGAAGAAATTATTAAAAATGAAAATTCTTATACTGGAAAATATTTAAAAAAATATTTAAAATAATTTTTATTTTTTACAATTTATAAAAAAATTTAAATATTGTTTATATTTCTTTTAAATAAAATAATATTTTGTTATAATTCAACATAGGAAGATGGTGTTATTATGAATCCAATACTATTTAACGTATTTGGTCTTGAAATTAGATGGTATTCTGTTTTACTTTTAATTGCGATTGGCTTTGGTTTATTTTTATTAATAAAAGAAGGAAGACGTTATGAGTACTCAAAAGACTTTTTATTTAATCTTGCTTTTTGGGTTATTATTTTTGCTTTTATAGGAGCTAGAATTTATTACGTTATTTTTAATTACAAATACTATTTAAATGATCCTATTAGTATATTAAGAGTTTGGGAAGGTGGTCTTGCCATTCATGGCGGATTAATTGGGGGCTTTATAACTTTAGTTCTTTACTGCCGTAAATACCATACTCGTATTTCAAAAATGACTGATATGATAACAATTCCATTATTATTAGGTCAAGCAATAGGAAGATGGGGAAATTTCTTTAATGGGGAAGCACATGGAAGTGCCACAACTTTGCTGGCTTTACAAAATAAGCATATTCCAGAATTTATTATAAACGGTATGCATATAAATGGAGTATACTTTCATCCTACATTCTTTTATGAATCCCTTTGGTGTTTATTAGGAGTATTTGTTTTATTTGTAATGAAACAATACAAATATTTAAAAGTTGGACAATTATCAAGCATTTATTTAATGTGGTATAGTGTGGGGAGATTTTTTATAGAATCTTTACGAACCGATTCATTAATGTTGGGAGGGTTTAAAGTAGCACAACTTGTATCGGTTGCTTTATTCCTTCTAGGTTTATTAATTTTTATGATTTTAAGCAGAAAAGGAAAATTTGAAGATTTGTATACAGAAGTAAAAGGAAAAGAAATTATTTTTTAAGGAGAAAATATGGAATACGATTTGATAATAATTGGAATGGGAATTTCGGGAATATCAGCAAGTATCTATGCTAAAAATAGTGGTCTTAAAGTTTTATTACTAGAAAAAAATAGTCCAGGGGGTTTATTAAATAGGATAAATAAAGTCAACAATTATCCGGGGTATTCTGAAATTACTGGACCAGATTTAGCTTTAGAATTGTTTCAAAGTATAAATAATCTACAAATACCCTATAAAATTGCAGAAGTACAAGAAATAAAAGTAGAAGGAAATAAAAAAATGATCAAAACCACTGTTGGGAACTTTGAAAGTAAATTTGTGATCATAGCCTCTGGAAGGCAAAATCGAAAATTGGGTCTTGTCAATGAAGAAAAACTAATGGGTCATGGAATTAGTACATGTGCTTTGTGCGATGGAAACCTGTACAAAGATAAAGAAATTGCAGTCGTTGGTGGGGGTAATAGTGCTTTAGAAGAAACAATTTATTTATCAAAAATAGTCAAAAAAATATATTTAATTCATCATCGTGATGCTTTTCGGGCAGAAGAAGCTCTCCTACAACAATTGAAAGAAAAAAAGAATGTAGAGATATTTTTAAATAGTCAAATTACTTCTTTGATTGAAGACAAAAATGAATTGAAAGAAATTGTAATAAATGATAAAAAACATTTATCAGTTTCTGCTTTGTTTACTTATATTGGCTTTGAGCCTAACAATTCTTTTTTTATCAACTTAAATATTTTAAACAAAGAAGGCTATATTGAAGTAAATGAAAATTATGAAACAAAAATAAAAGGAATATACGCTACTGGAGATTGTATAAAAAAAGAAGTTTATCAATTAATCACTTCTGCCTATGATGGAGTAATGGCTTCAATTCATATTATAAACCAACTAAAAAATAAGAACTAATAGTTTTATATTTTAAAGAAAAAGATTTAAATTTCTGTAGTGGAAATAACACTAAGGCGGTTGTTTTATATTGCCAAAAATTATAAAAGTATTTGTACTTACCCAATCTATAGAAATGATAAATAAAAAAACTTAGTTTATACAAAACATTAAAAATTATCTTGCATTTTTTTCTTTTTTTAGTTACAATATTCAAAGTTTGCCTTAAAAGGCAATATAGAAAAAGAGGAAAAAATGAAAAATAAACAAAAAAAGTTATTATATACATTATTATTAAGTTTACTTACTATAAAAATAAGTGGTTGTTCTTACGAAACAAATCAAGATAATAGTACAGCAGAGATAATAAGTGAAGAGGATCTTTTTAAATTAAAATCTTTGAAAAATATAGAAGAACCTTTAGTTGTTAACAGAACTCCAGAATATATTTCAAAAACTCTACTAAGTGAAAAAAGACAATTTAAGCAATTTTTAGAAGTTCCAAGTGTGATTGCTCATGAAAACGTTAATATAAGAAAAGCACCAAATTTAGGGGCAGATTTAGCTGGAAAATTAGTAGAAGGTCAAACTTTAGAATTATTGGAAGAATTGAATAATGGTTGGTACAAAGTCTTATACTACGAAGAAGAATGTTATTTAAGTAGTGATTATACATCAAAGACAATAACTTATAAAGTGAATGGAGACATAAAAAAAATATTCTATGCAAAAGATACTATAGATATAGTAATTCCAGCAGAAATAAGTGTTAGTGGATTTGAGGAGTACGCTACAATTCCTTCATTAGAATGTTTAGAGGTTTATAATGAAACTGAAAATCAATATTTAGTGCAAACAAGTGATTTTATTGGCTTTATAGATAAAAATTCTCCATTAGAAGAATTGGTTGGAACTTTTGTCGTAGTAGATATTAGTGACCAAAAATTAAAATTATATGAAAACAATAAAATAATTTTGGAAACTCCTGTTGTGACAGGTAAAACTTCTACTCCCTCTGATGAAGGATTGTTTCAGATTTATAAGTATAAAAAAAATGATTATTTGATAGGTCCTGGATATAAATCTTACATAGATATAATGATGTTCTATAATCGTGGGGAAGGACTTCATGATAGTGAAATTAATTACTGTGAAAATGGTAAACAGAATAACCATGGTTGGAGAAGACCCGAAGAGTTTGGTGGAAATACATATATAAATCATGGTTCTCATGGATGTGTAAACATGCTTAATGATGCAGTTTTTGAAGTATATGAACACACTTCTATAGGAACAAAAGTTTTGGTAAAAAAATAAAGAAGAAAAAGTATTATTAATTCAATAATGCTTTTTTATTATTTGAATAAAAGAAGGAAGCACTTATTTTATAATTAGAAAGATTTATCAATACAAATTTATACAGTGATTTAATGTAAACATATGTAAATTAAAATAACTTTCTTTTAATGATTTGTTATAATGATTTTATAAAGGAACGTGAAAATATGCCAGAAAAATGTAAATTAAAATATCTTAAGATTTGTGAAAATGAAGATTTAGCTTATGAAATAATTGATAAATGGAATGTATATTTAAATCAAAATATTTTTACTTCTAAAGAAGAAAAGTTAAAAAAAATAGAAAACATTAAAAGCAAAGATTTGAAATTATATCAAGCCATGAAGGAGGATATAGATGCCGAATTATACTGAATTTCTTCCATACTTTATAGAATTAGATAGAATCTGTGAAGAAAAAAACTGGGATTATAAAACTATTCAGGCTTTGAAACAATGGATTCTATTTATTATATGTTTTTATAAACCTAGTAATGATATTTTAAATCATTTTAGTGTAGAAGAATATATAAAATATAATTTTGAAAAATTAAAGCAAACAAAAGATATAAAAGTATTAGAATTAGAAGAAATACTTGTAAATCCTCAGTGTTCATTATATAAATATATTGAAAAAATATCGCTTAATATAAATAAGTTAACAATGCGCTTTTCAAAAAAAGAAAAAAATTTTATTTCAGACGAAAATGGGGAATACTATTTGTCAGCAACAGGAGTATGTCGTGGTGGTAAAACAATTGAATTGGTAGATAAGCCAGTAGTAGCTCTTACTTTACAACACGAATTGCAACACATAAATCAAAATTATGTTTATCCAAGTGAATTTCCATTTGCAAATGATATGTTAAAAATGCTAAATGAGGGGGAAGGTGAATATCATTCTCATCTTTTAGACAAAAGCATGGATTTCTTTCCTATAGAAGAAAAAGGTTCCTATTATACTTACTATCTTGTATATACGTTATTAATGTTTGCTATTCCAAAAGAAATGCATGATTCTTGGAACAAAATATATAACATATCCTATGACTCTTATATTTTTTCGAATATATTTAAAGATATAATTGATTCAGAAGAAAATAGAAATAATTTTTCTTGTATATTTTCTTTGGCAACTCTTATTGTGGCTTCTTGTAATTTTGAACATACAAAAGAAATATTTAACATTTCAACAGAAACAAGTATAAATCGTTGTTCGAAAGAGATAAAAAAATGGGATCAGTCTATTTCGTCCGAATTAGTGTCAAAAAGAAAACAAAATTTAGAAGGTTTACAATACCACATTGAAGCAGTAAATGAAAAAATAAATATATTACAGAATCCTGATTTATTACAAGCAAAATATTTAAAGATTATTTCCGATGAAAAAGAGCTTATAGCAAATGAACCGAAAGAAGTGCAAGAGGAATTACTTTATGAATTGAAATTATTTACTTTGGAAAAATTTGAATCTATTTTAAAAGAAGAGGTAAAAAAAGGAGAAGATAGTATTCAAAAATATCAAAATAAAAAAGAACAAACTCCACAAGAAATTTTAGGAGAATATGATTATAAACAATACCAATATTATCAATTTGGAATGGAATTAGGCAAAAAAATGCAAGTATTGTTAAAACAGGAATTAACATTTCTAGAAATTTTTGAACAATTTCTAGAAAAAATTGAAAGTTATTTAATTGAAAGAAAAGATTCTAGATTAGAGGAGAAACTTTATTTTATCAATGAAATAAGAAAGAACTGCTTGATAAACTCTAAGAAAATTTAGACCATAGGAGTGTAAGGGCATTTCTTGTTTTTTAGGGAAATAAATGTTAGATAAATGAACTACGTAGTTTTATTTTATATTACTTTATATTGTTTTGTATTGTTTAGTGTTAAAAAAATAAATTTGTGACTTTTATTGTCCCCAAGCAAAAAGTTGATTATTAACCTATCAAATTTATCGCATGAGACGAATTCATAGACTATGTGTACTAATAATTAGGCTGAGAGTTATCATAATAATAATGAATGGAGGTCACAAAATGTTTAAATTAATATCAAAATATAGACCAAGTGGAGACCACCCCCCCAAGCAATAGATAAGTTGGTAGAGGGAATTAATAATGGCAAGAAAGAGCAGGTTTTACTAGGAGCTACCGGGACTGGTAAGACTTTCACAATTGCCAATGTAATCGCAAAAACGAACAAGCCAACCCTTGTTTAACACACAATAAAACACTTGCTGGACAACTTTATGCGGAACTCAAGGAGATATTCCCAGAAAATCACGTAGAGTATTTTATTTCGTATTATAGAAACACTCCTAAAATCCTTATATTAAGTGCCATTTAATATCATTTAATTCAGAAAAAAAGAACTAAATATCACTAAGTAATATTAGATGAATAAATATAATTTGTGGCCAACATTCGTGTCTTAATTATATCATTAAAAGAGTATATGATAAAATAATTAGAATCTGCAAAAGATGCATAAAAAGATTGAGATAGAAAAGTAAAGAAACTTAAAATTCTAACAAATAGTTTTTACGGAAAAATAGAGAAACAACCATTTAAATAAAAACTACACATATTGACATAGTTCTTAATTCGGTATAATATATAAATGGGTGATCAAAATAGATTATTTAACAGTAAAAGAGGCATCTATATTATGGAATATTAGTGAAAGAAGAATAGTTAATCTTTTAAATAACAACCGTATATCTGGTGCTTTTAAAACGGGTAGGAGGTGGAATATTCCTAAAGACACACGTAAACCTATTGATAAAAGAACAAACTATGCTAAAGAACAAGATGATAGAAAAATTGTTGTAGTTGCGGGTATAAATTCTGAAATTGGTGTTGAACTTTCTAAAATACTACTTGAAAAAGGTTTTTATATTATAGGTTTGTATCAAGAGGGGAGCTTTGTTGATAAAACTTTACAAAAAGAAAATATTAAATTACAACCTGTTGATTATTTTAAACGAGAAACTCTTATACAGGCAGTAAATGAGATAAAAAAAGATATTTATGGCTTTATCTTTATGGAAATATTCTTTGAGCTTGAGGATTCTTTGGATTTTGATTATGACCAGTTTGAAAAAAGTTATCAAGTTAATTTATTTGCCGTTAATTTATTAGTTCGTGAAATTGTTAAAAAAATGAACTTTGAATCAAGTATAGTTTTTGTTAATAGTATTGAGGCTTATCGTGGTTCTTTTGGAGCAAGCGCTTATGCCTCTGCTCAGGCTGCTAAAGAAAATTTAATGAAAACATTTGCTAATATTTATACAGAAATGTATGGAGTAAGAGTTAATTCTGTTGTTGCGGGTTGGATTGGTGGAGTAATGGAAACTGATGATACATTTAATAAAACAAAAGATTCTATTCCAATGAAACGGCTTGGTTATCCACATGAAATAGCAGACGATATTTATTTAATGTTAACAAGACATAAATATTCTAATGGAACATCTTTAGTGTCTGATGGTGGATATTTATCATTTGATGAACAATCTAAAACAGAGGATTTAGATTCAGGAAAATTTTATCGTATTTTAGATAAGTTTTTTACAGAAACAAAAAAAGGCTCTGAAATGTGGATTATTTCGACAATGATGGACAATGAATGGAATGAAGACCCTGCTGAAAGAAAATTTATTCAAAGTAACTTTGATGCAGTTGACCGTGGAGTTAAAATGGAACGTATTTTTCTTTTTAGCAAAAAGAATTTAAACAAATATAAGAAAAATAAATATATTCAAAGATACTTATCTTGTAATAAAATTAAAACAAACTTTGTAGATTTAGATTTAGTACAGGAAAGATATCCAGAGCTTTTGAAAGTTGTAAAAGAAGGATGGATAGGTATAGATGACTATGCACTTTTGGTAGATTTGCCTAGCGATGGAACATCTAGAGGATATGTAACTATGAATAAAAAAGAAATTGCCAAAGCTAAAGAATGCTTTAAAAAGTTACATAAATTAGCTGTCTCTTTAAAAGAAGTTATGAAATAATTAATTAAAATAGGTTAGTTATTGATTACGCAAATGAATTAAATAGTTATATTGATAGAGTTAAACCAGAAGAAATATTACACAATTTATTGACACCAATAGTGGAAGATTTGAACACGAATTTAATGATTAATAGATATGTATAAAAAATAGTAAAAATGATAAAAATAATTACGAGGGAACATACAGGTGTTTCCTTGTTTTGTTTTAAAATAAGTGTTAAAATATATTATTAGAAATTGGCTTGTATCATACAGTGTTATTTAGTATCATTTAGTAAATTTGTGGCCGACATTCGTGTTCAAGTAAAAAAGTCAGATTTTGAAGCACTAAAAATTAGTCAGGACACAAATTTTTGAATTTTGGACACGAATATTCTGGCTGACTGTAGTCATAACAAGGAGGGCAAAATGTTTAAATTAATATCAAAATATAAACCAAGTGGAGACCAACCCCAAGCAATAGATAAGTTAGTAGAGGGAATTAATAATGGCAAGAAAGAGCAGGTTTTACTAGGAGCTACCGGGACTGGTAAGACTTTCACAATTGCCAATGTAATCGCAAAAACGAACAAGCCAACCCTTGTTTAACACACAATAAAACACTTGCTGGACAACTTTATGCGGAACTCAAGGAGATATTCCCAGAAAATCACGTAGAGTATTTTGTTTCTTATTATGATTACTATCAACCTGAAGCCTATGTTCCCAGTAGTGACACTTATATTGAAAAAGATTCTTCTATTAATGATGAAATAGATGAATTGCGCCATGCGGCTACTTCTTCGCTAATCAATAATCCTGATACAATTGTAGTATCTAGTGTTTCTTGTATTTATGGTATAGGGGAAAAAGAAGAATATATTAACAAAATGTTAATTTTAACGGTTGGAGACACCATAAATAGAAATACGATTATTAATAAATTAGTCGATATGACGTATGAACGAAGTGATATGGATTTTCATCGTGGAACTTTTCGGGTACGTGGAGATGTTATTGACATTGTTCCAATAAATGAGCATGCAAATGGTATTCGTATTGAATTGTTTGGGGATGAAGTTGAACGTATTTATAGTTTTGATCCAGTTACAGGAGCCATTGTTCAAAACAAAAAAACGATAACAATATCTCCAGCCAGTCACTTTGTTACAAGTAATGAAAAGATGCAAGAAGCTATAAAGCGAATTGAAGCAGAACTTGAAGTTCGATTAGATGAATTAAAAAAAGATAATAAGTTATTAGAAGAACAAAGACTTCGCGAGCGAACGCTTTACGATTTAGAGATGTTAAAAGAAACAGGCTTTTGCAATGGAGTAGAAAATTATTCAAGACACTTAGCGTTACGAGATAAAGGAGAAACTCCTACTTGTTTAATTGATTTTTTTCCCCAAGACTTTTTACTTGTTGTGGATGAATCTCATGTAACTTTACCACAAGTTCGAGGAATGTATAATGGAGATAGAATGAGAAAACAAACTCTTGTGGATTATGGGTTTCGCCTTCCTAGCGCTTTAGACAACCGTCCATTAAAGTATGAAGAATTTGAAAATAAAATTAATCAAGCTATTTATGTATCTGCTACACCTGGTGATTACGAATTAGAACGTACTCAAGGAAAATTTATTGAACAAATAATTCGTCCGACTGGTCTTTTAGATCCGACCATTGAAATAAAAGCAACTGAGGGTCAAATTGATGATATAATTAACGAAATTCAAATACGTAAAGAAAAAAACGAAAGAGTTTTAATTACAACATTAACTATTCGTATGAGTGAAGAATTAACAAATTATTTAAAAGAAATGAATATCAAAGTAGCTTATTTGCATAGTGAAATTAAAACTTTGGAACGACTTAAGATTATCCAAGAGCTTCGTTTGGGAATTTATGATTGTGTAGTAGGCATCAATTTACTTCGTGAAGGATTAGACATTCCAGAAGTAAGTTTAATATGTATTTTAGATGCTGATAAACAAGGTTTTTTGCGAAGCAGTAGAAGTCTTATTCAAACAATTGGACGAGCTGCTCGAAATGCAAATGGACATGTTATTTTATACGCTGATACTCTTTCTGAAGCTATGGAATACGCTATAAAAGAAACAAAAAGACGTCGAGAAATTCAGGAAACATTTAATCAGCAGAATGGTATTATACCAAAAACAATTGAAAAAGAAATTAAAGAAGTTATCAGTAACCAAATAGATGAAAATTCCAAAAAAGAAGTAAAAATGAGCAAAAAGGAAAAAGAGCAATATATGCTTCGAATAGAAGAAGAAATGAAAAAAGCTGCAAAAAATTTGGATTTTGAGCGTGCTATGGAGTTAAGAAACATATTATTTGAAATGAAAAGCGAATAATAGTAAAAAAGTATTGTAATAAATTTCTTGAAATATTTTATTGTAAGGAATATAATACTGTTGCTTAAAAAGCAAAATTGAAATTAATTTACTAATTATCTAGTTAAAAGTCGAAATAATTTTAATCCAAAAAAATTATTATGTGTTTCATTTTAAAAGAAACTATTTTGTATTTGTAAAATTATTAAATAAAGAGGAAGTGTAATTTATGGAAAAAACATATATTTTTGGACATCAAAAGCCAGATACTGATTCAGTTTGTGCAAGTATTGGTTTATCTTATTTAAAAAATGAGTTAGGCTTTAATACGACTCCTAGAGTTTTAGGACATTTGAACAATGAAACAAAGTTTGTATTAAACTATTTTGGAATAAAAGAACCAGAATATTTAAACGATGTAAAAGTTCAAGTACGAAATATGAAATACAATAAAAATGCTATCATAAAAGAAAAAGCTTCAATAAAAGATGCTTTTAATCTTATGCAACAAGAAGAAGAAACAGGAGTTTGTGTTGTTGATGAATCAAACAAATTAAAAGGGCTTGTTACATTAAAAGAGTTAGCAAAGCATTTAATTATGGGAGAAAAAAATCGACTTTTTACTAATATTTCCAATATTGCAAAAGCATTAAATGGAGAAGTTGTTTTACATTTTTCTGATGAAATAATTGGAAATATTTTTACTGCAACCTATCAGAGCAAAACAATTATTGATAGTGTTACGTTTACTTGTAATGACATTTTAATTGTAGGAGATCGTTATAAAGTTTTAGAGTATGCTATAATATCAAAAGTAAAGCTAATTATCATCACAGGAGGACATTCTATTGACGAAAATTTACTTATAAAAGCAAAAGAAAATAAAGTAAGTATAATAAAAACCAATTTAGACACGTATCATACTTCAAGTAATTTAATTCTTTCAAATTATATAGCGACTATTTTAACAGATTCTTTTCCAATAACAATAAATAATCTTGATTATCGAACTGATTTTTTAGAATTATGTGAAAAATTAGGACATAGCAATTATCCTGTTTTAAATAAATCTGGAAAATGTTTAGGTTTATTAAATATGAATGATATGAATCAATATGAAAAATTACACGTTGTTTTAGTAGACCACAATGGATTTAGTCAAAGCGTTGATGGTATAGAGGAAGCAATAATTGATGAAATTATAGATCATCACAATCTATTGAACATTGGAACCACTGTACCTATTAATTTTCGTAGTATGCCTGTTGGAAGTACTTGTACAATTATTTATCATATGTATTTAGAAAATGGAGTGAAAATTCCAAAAGAAATAGCTGGTATTATGTTGTCAGCTATACTTTCTGATACGCTTTTGTTAAAGTCAGTAACCACAACAGATAAAGACAGAAAAGTAGTTGAAGAACTAGCAAAAATAGCTAAAATTGATATCAAAACTTACGGCCATGAAATGGTAAAAGCTGGTTTTTCTATTAAAGGAAAAAAAGCAGAAGACTTATTAGAAGAAGATATTAAAACTTTTACTGTAAATAACAAAACGATTGGAATTAGTCAAATATTTACAATGGATTATGAAGATATTGCCTCCGATATGGAAGTCTTTATTGATAAAATTGACAAATTAGCCATGGATCGTTTTCATATGGTTATTACTTTAATTACAGATATAGAAAAAAATGGCTCTTATGTTTTTTTTGATAGGAAATCAGAAAATATAGTAAAAGACATTTTTAATAATGATAATTTTCAAGAAGGAGATTATGTTCAAGATCTATTATCACGAAAAAAACAATTAGTTCCTAATGTGATGGAAACTTTAGAAAAATAACAACACTAGTTGTTTTTTAAATTTTTTACCAACTTAATTCTCCCTGTTGCAAATTGAAATTGCTTATGTTATGATAGTAATGTATAAGAATAAAGGGAGTGGCTTAAGTATGCAAACAGGGATATTGAAAAAAATTGATGTTTTAGTCGAAATGACAGAGTCTACAGCAAATGCAGATACTTTAAAAGCAGAACTAAAAGAGATCGAAATAGAAATAGAAGAGTTAAAAGAAGAACTCGTTCTTTTACGTGATTCAAGAGAAAGCGAAAAATATTTTAAAATTAGTGAAAAACAAGTAGATGAAAATATTAAAGTAAGTTTAGAAGCAAAAATTAGAAAACAAGAAAAAGCTATAAGAAAATTACAAAAAGAAATTGATTCGGTTGTTGTAGAGGAATCCAATTATCATAATCGTATTGCCAAATTAAAAGAAGAAATTGCATTAAGTAATGAATATATTTCAATTATTAATAAACGTATTTTTAATATATCGGAAGGCAATACAAAAGAATATTATGAAAATGTTTTAAAAGATGAGACAGAAAAAATTAATAATTTAACCACTTCTTTAGAAACTTTAGAAAGTAAAGATAAAGAAACTTTAGAAAACTTGAATTATTTAAATTTAGCAATGGAAGAAATGAATAACAAGCTTTCAGATGAAAAAGCAAGATTATTAGAGACCAAAAATAATTTAGGTGGTCCATCATCTTATATTGATGAAGAATTGAAAGAACAGGACGATAAACATATAAGTGAGTTACAAAAGAAAATAGCCGATTTAGAAAAAAGAAGATTAGAAATAATAACTGATCCAGCTATAATAGCTAGTGAAGCTAAACAATTATTAGTAGAAGACAATCGTAGTAGTGCCTTAGTTAAAATTCAAGAATTGGTAACTATCGTTAAGTCAAAACCTTATATGGATATCCCAAGTAGTAATGAACTTACCGCTATGTTGGAAGAAGAAGAAGAAATTGCAACGTCTGCTCGAGACGAATTTGCATCGTTAATTGACACAAAGAACTATTCAAGTGGCGACACAGAAGTTATTGAAGAAAGAATTAATTTTTTAAATAGTGAAATATCTTCTTTAGAAGAAAGAATTAGATTGGCTAAAGAAGAAATTACAAATATCGATAACGTACAATTTAAAAATATAGTAAATCATTTAAGTAACACTATAGAAGTATACAATCAATTGCAAAAAGAATTAGGAGAATATAAAATTATTATCGAAACGGAAAATGAAGATAAAACTCCAAAAAGACGTGCTATTTTAGCATCTGCTTTTGATCGTAAGCAAAAAGAATTGGTAGACGTTGCCAATATAATTGAGCATTATAAAGAAGACCAAAAAGTATTGATTAATAAAGCGTTTGTACTAGAAACAAACGAAATTAAAAATTATGAACAAGAAATAGAAAAAAAGAAACAAGAAATTCGTGAAATGGAATTTTTACTTGAAACCGCTAGCAAGGCAAAAGATGTTTTAGCTATTGAAAATGATAAACAAAAATTAAAAGATTTAGATACCGCAGTTAAGAATATTAAACACCGCCAAAAATATGGTCAAACACCAAGTGAAATTTATGATGAAATTGAAATTTATTTAGGAACCGCGGATTTGGATTCTTATAAATATGAAGAAAAATCTAATAAAAGTCCAATTTTTACATCTTATACACCAATAGAACCTCAAGAGGTATTTGAAGAATTGCCGAGTTTAGAGGAAAATGAACTTTCTGCTGAAAATTTAGAAAAAGAAGAATCTATTGAAAATCTTGAAGTTAATGAAGAAAATAACTTTGTTATCGGAGAATACAATAACACTCTTTCTACTTCAGAAAATCAAAATGAAAATCAATAAAAAAAATGTTTTAAGTAACATTTTTTTTTTAAATTAATTTATTTTTATAAAGGTTCGAATTATCAAATTCTTTATTCATTAAAAATTCATGGATTATTTCTTCTTGGTTTTCAACAGCAATTTCCTCTATACGATCAACACGACATTTTTCACTTAACAAAATAGCTTCAATTTTAGAAACAGCATTCTCAATTTTATCGTTTACAACTACATAATTGTATTTTGAAATTTCATTAATCTCTTGATATGCGGTTTGAAATCTTTTTATAATTTGTTCATTGTTTTCTTTTCCTCTTGCTTTAATTCTTCGTTTTACTTCTTCCATACTAGGTGCCATTATAAAGATTAAAATGGTTTCAGGAAAAATTTCTTTAACTTTTTGTGCACCTTGTACTTCAATTTCCAAAATCACGTCTTGTCCATTTTCTAATTTCTCTTTAATTTCTTTTTTTGGTGTTCCATAATAATTCATATTGTGAACAAAAGCATACTCTAAAAATTCATTTTTTTCTATTTTTTTTATAAAATCCTCTTTTGAAATAAAATAGTACTCTTTTCCATTAATTTCACCTTCACGCATATCTCTTGATGTATAAGAAATTGATAGTGCCAAATTTGGATTTCTTTGAAGCAAAGCAGAAATAACTGCTCCTTTTCCAGCACATGTAGTTCCAGAAATAATAATTAAATTTCCTTGTTTTTTTTGTTTTATCATAACGACACCTTTCTTTTTTAGAATTATAACATACTATTTCTTTTAAAAAAATAAAAAAACTTAGAAATGTCTTTACTTTATTTTTAGAAATTTGTATAATGTTCTCTAGAAATGAGGTATATTAAATGGAATTAAAAGGAAGTAAAACAGAAAGTAATTTAATGGCTGCTTTTGCTGGAGAGAGTCAAGCAAGAAATAAATATACATACTATGCTTCTAAAGCAAAAAAAGAAGGGTATGAACAAATAGCATCTATTTTTGAAGAAACTGCTAATAACGAAAAAGAACATGCAAAACTATGGTTCAAAGCTTTACACAATGGTGAAGTTCCAGATACATTAACAAATCTTAAAGACGCAGCTACAGGTGAAAATTACGAATGGACAGAAATGTACAAAGAATTTGCAGATACAGCAAGAGAAGAAGGATTTATGGATATTGCCAATCTTTTTGAAATGGTTGGAGAAATTGAAAAAAATCACGAAGAAAGATATATGAAATTGGTTGGCAATATCGAAGAAGATTTGGTATTTCAAAAGGGAAAAGAAACTGTATGGATTTGTAGAAATTGTGGACATATTTCTGTAGGAGAAAAAGCTCCAATAGTTTGTCCAGTGTGTAAACATCCACAAAGTTTTATGGAATTGAAAGCTGAAAATTATTAAAAAGTACAAAAAAAGTGCTTTTTTTTATGTTTTATGATATAATAGCGCCAGAAAAGAGGGGATTTGGATGTCAAAAAATGAAATCTCTAGAAAAGAAGAAGAGAATATCAAAAAAGATGTTGTTCATGTAATTAAAAATAAAGTTATAGAAGAAGTAAATAAAGAAATAAAAATATCTATTTTAGAGAATACTAAAAAATACAAAGAAGACTTAAAAGAAGAACTATTAGAAGATGTAAATAATGAAGTCGAAGAGTTTATGAAAAAAGAAGAAAAAAGAATTTTGAAAGGGAAAAATATTTCTATATTTAAAAGAGATATTGTTATTGTTTTATTTTTAGGAATTATTCTTTATTTTGGATATTGTTTATTTGATGTAAAATATTTTAATTTTATGAAGTCTGAGTGTGAAAAATCTGGAACTTGTTCTGTACCAGAAAATATAAATCAATCAGATGGAGAATCTAAGGAGCAAACTCCAGAAGTTGTAAAAGATAAAAATTGGTATATAACCAATTATGGTTATCTTATGGAAAATATAAAACTATCTTTAAACGCTGACAATGTTAGTGCTTATTACTTATATAGTAAAGATCGACGAGTAAGCGAAATGAAATCATCTGTATTACTAAATATTGCATATAAGAATGTAAATGCAAAAAATATAAAAACCAATTCAGTAAATATTACAATTGAAGGAAAAGATTTAAAAGATGCTTTTTTAAAAGTTTTTGGGTCAATGGCAAATTATAAGCCAGACGATTTTGCTTACAACTGTTTACAGTTTAAATACAATCAAGATAAAGACAAATATACAGCTGATAATAAAAAATGTCCTACTTCTAGTAACAAAATAATAGAAACAATTGATGATATGTATGAAGAAGGAGATGTTTTATATATACTCACAAATGCCACACTATTCAATGAAGTAGAGAATAGTTTTTATACTTTTGACAATTTATATGAACCAGAAGTTTCTGGAGTAAATGAAAACGATTTAAATGCAAACGCTAGGCGTTTAAATCGTTACCAATACCAATTTAAAAAAATGGAAGATAATTACTACTTGGATTCAATTATTAAATTGAGATAACAATAAAATATATTGATAATGTATTGAATATATATACCTAAGATTAAAAAATATGAAAACAAAGGTTAAAAATTATAATTCTTTACTTTTGATTTATGATATAATATATATAAGTAAACGTTGAAAATACAGTTTAGTAGTTTTCTTTTTTCTTCAAACAGAGATTAGGTAGGATACGCTGAGACTACTTAAAGATACAAAAGAAAATGAATTTCGCTATGTTTGAGTTTAAATCGTAAAGTATGCGTTAAATCTAAATAAAGTGCTAGAATAAATTCTAGAATTTGGGTGGTACCACGGAAATATATTTTCGTCCCTTACAATTTTTTGTAAGGGCTTTTTTTAAATTTAATGTAGCTCAAAGTGGAGATAGAAAAGAGGAAAAAATATGAAAGAAAAAGTTGAAAATTTAAAATACGAAGCCTTAGAAAAAATTAGTAAATCTGAAAATTTAAAAGAAGTAAATGAACTTAAGATAACTTATTTAGGAAAAAAAGGTTTTATCAATGATCTTACGGCTTATTTAAAGGAATTAAGTAATGAAGAAAAAAAGGAATTTGGGAAAGTTTTAAATGGTTTAAAAACAGAAATTAGTGAAAAATTAGATAAAAAAATAAAATATTATGAAGAGAAAGAATTAAATGAAAAATTAAATAAGGAACAAATTGATATCACTTTACCTGGGGTGGCTATCCCTATGGGTTCTCCTAATATTTTAGAGTGTATTATAGAAGAAGTGGAAAGTGTTTTTATGTCTATGGGGTATGACGTTGTGGATGGACCAGAAGTAGAGGAAGACAAGTTTAATTTTGAGCTTCTAAATATTCCAAAAGGCCATCCAGCGAGAGATGCTCAAGATACTTTTTACTTATGTGATGAAGAAATACTGTTGCGTAGTCAAACCTCTCCTGTACAAGCAAGAACTATGTTATCTGCGGGAGGTAATATTCCGATTCGCATGATTTGTCCTGGTAAAACGTATCGAAGAGACGATGACGATGCTACACATTCTCATCAATTCATGCAGATTGAAGGATTACTTGTGGATAAAAATGTAAGTCTTTCTGATTTAAAAGGAACAATGGATATTGTGTTCAAAAAGCTATTTGGTGAAGATTGCGAGACAAGATTTCGCCCTAGTTATTATCAGTTTACCGAACCATCTGTAGAAACAGATATTTCTTGTTTTGTATGTAAAGGGATCGGATGCAGTTTGTGTAAAAATACAGGGTGGATTACGGTAAGTGGTGCTGGTATTGTACATCCAAACGTCTTAAAAAATTGTGGATATGACCCAAGTGTCTGGACAGGTTTTGCTTTTGGTTTTGGAGCAGAACGACTTGCGATGTTAAAATATGGAATAAATGATATACGAACGTTTTACAATACTGATCTAAGAGAAATACGTACATTTGATAGAGAGGAGAAAGACAATGATTAGTTTAGAGTGGGTAAGTGACTATATTGACATCCAAAATGAAAATTTACAAGAATTAGCAGTAAAAATTACAAAGGCTGGAATTAATGTAGAAAAAGTTATAACCAATCGTATTGAGAATTTAGTGATTGGAGAAATTTTAGAATGTGAAGATCATCCCAATAGCGATCATTTACATGTTTGTCAAGTTTGTATTGGAAACAGCAAAACCCAAATTGTTTGTGGAGCGTCCAATGTACGCAAAGGATTAAAAGTCATTGTTGCTTTAGAAGGAGCGGTATTACCAGAAAATTTTGAAATCAAGAAAAGCACTATACGAGGTGTAGAATCGAATGGAATGATCTGTGCCTTATTTGAACTTGGAGTGGAAGAAAAAACCGAAGAAAACTATAACAAAGGAATTTATGAAATGCCTGAAAATGCACCAGTTGGAGTAGATGCTTTAAAATATCTAGGATACGATGATACTTTGTATGAACTTGATATTCACAAACATAGGAACAATGATTGTTATTACCATATTGGCTTTGCGTATGAAATTGGTTCTATTTTGAATAAAAAAGTAACTTTACCAAATCTTGATTTTAAAGAAGAAAAAGATTCTATAGAAAACTATTTTTCTTTAAAAGTGGAAACAAAGAAATGCCCATTTTATCTTGCCAAAATGGTAACAAATATAAAATTGGGAGAATCTCCAGAATTTATTAAAAAAAGATTAATTCGTGCTGGAATGCGTCCAATAAATAATGTAGTTGATATTTCAAATTATGTAATGCTTGAATTTGGTCAGCCTCTTCACTTTTTTGATAAAGACAAATTAGGAGACAAAATTGTGGTTCGTGATGCTTTAGAAAAAGAAGCAATTACAACGCTAGACCATAAAGATAGAATTTTAAAATCAAGTGATATTGTAATTACGGATGGTGTGCGTCCTGTTTGTATTGCGGGAGTAATGGGTGGATTAAATACGGATGTGGATGATGCTACCAAAACAATTTTAATTGAAAGTGCTATTTTTGATGCTGTAAGTATACGAAATACATCTTCTCATTTAAATTTAAGAAGTGAAGCAAGCATTCGCTATGGAAAAGGTTTAAGTTACGAATATACCGAGATGGCAATTAAAAGAGCTTGTCATTTACTTGAAAAGTACGCTGGAGCTACTATTCTCTCTGGAATGATTTTTCATGATAAAATTGACAAAACACCTAAAAAAGTAGTATTTAAAGCTTTAGACGTTAACAAAATGTTAGGAATTGAAATTGATACAAAAGATATGGAAGCAGAATTAAATCGTTTAGGTTTTCCTTATACTTTAGATAAAGATTTATTTACAGTAACTATACCAAGTCGAAGATTAGATATTGATGCAAATGTTAATGACATAGCTGAAGAAATTGGACGACTTTATGGATACCATAATCTGGTTTCAACTTTACCAATAGGTAAGACTCGTCGTGGAACGTACGTCGGAGATGTATGTTTGCGTAAAAGTATAAGTAAACGTTTAAGAAGCTTAGGTTTAAATGAATGTAAAACTTATACGCTTACAAGTCCTGATATGGCAAGCCTTTTTAAATATGATGAAAGAGAAAATCTTATTTTGCCTAATGCTATGAGTGTGGATAAGAGTGTTTTGCGTACCACTATACTTCCATCTTTATTAAATACTTACGAATACAATAAAAAAAGAAATGTGAAAGATATTCTTCTTTACGAAATAGCCAAAACGTACGATAAAGAATTTAAAGAAATTACCAAAGTAGCTATTTTAATGAAAGGGAGCTATTTACTAAATGAATGGCAAAAAAATATTATAAAAGTTGATTTTTACTTATTAAAAGGGATTGTAGAAAATTTATTCGATTATTTAGGATTTAAAAATCGCTATACATTTGTGCAACAAACAATAGATAGTTTACATCCAGGAATTTCAGCAGATATTTATTTAGATAGAAAGAAAATTGGTATTATTGGTAGAATCCATCCAAGTATAAAAAAAGAAGACTTATATGTATGTGAATTTTCGATGAAAGCTTTGTATGAAGCCAATGTAAAACCAATTCGATTTAAAGAAGCTAGTAAATATCCAGAGATTAATAAAGACATTGCTTTTATTGTCGATAACTCTATTGATAGCGAAACTATAAAAAATGCGATTAAAAAAGAAGGAAGAAGAATATTAGATACAGTCGAAGTATTTGATTTGTATCCAAATATAGAAGAAGGAAAAAAATCAATTGCATACAAACTTATATTTAAGGACAATACTAGAACATTAGAAGAAGAAGAAGTTATGGAAGTATTGAGTGCCATTATTCAAAAAATAACTAATGAGTTTAATGCAAAGTTAAGGGATAAATAAAATATCTTTTTTAATATTATGTTATATTATTAATAAATTTAGGAGGTAGAAATATGAAACGAAAAGCTGAAGTAATACTATTAAACCAATTAGTATCTTTAAACGAATACCAAAAATGTATAGAAAAAAATATTTATCCTTTAGCAATAAAATTAAATGAAGATGAAACAGCAATTTTTCAAAAATGCAAACAGTATCAAAATTTTTTAAATGTAAGTACAAGTTTTAAAATATTGCTTGATTTTTATATTTTAACTTCTAATCTGGATAATAAAAAAGCAGTAATATTTTATTTGAATCCGTATATTTTAAGAAAAAAAATAACAAGAGATGAAGTTTTTGTAAATACTTTTATAGATTTTGATAACCAAGTAAAATTTGTAGATTATATTTCTGAATCTCAGGGATTTGATTTAGATGCACCTCGCATAGTTTTTAGAAAAAACCTAGAAAATTACTAAGAAAATGGGATTATTATGGCGAATGGAATGATGATATTTCTCAAGGAGAAGATTTACTAATTTTGGCTCATAAACTAATAAAATCCTAACATTGGTAATTCCACTAAATATATAAAAAAGTTTTTCTTTTTTATTTTTCACTCTTCTTTCACAAATACGTTATACTATTAGTTAATAGGAAGTGAATCAATGAAAGTGTTAATTGTAGATGACGAAGAATTAATTCGTGATGTTATTAAAGAATATTTAAAATTAGAGAAAATTGAGTATGAAGAAGCTAGTGATGGATATGAAGCTATTGAAAAAATAAAAAAGAATTCTTTTGATGTTGTAATTATGGATATTATGATGCCAAAAATGGATGGTTACAGTGCTGTAAAAGAGATACGTAAATGGAGTCAAGTGCCATTTATTATGTTAAGTGCTAGAAACGAAGAATACGATAAGCTCACCTGTTTTGATATAGGAGTTGATGACTATGTAACGAAGCCTTTTAGTCCAAGAGAGGTTATCGCACGCATTAAGGCTGTAACTAAAAGAAATCAAACTAGTAGCTCCTTATATAAATTTAAAGGTTTAGAAATTAACTCCTCTGCTCATGAAGTTTATGTAAATAAAAAGAAAATTTATTTAACCCCTAAAGAATACGATTTACTAATTTATTTAATAGAAAATAAAAATATTGCTTTGTCTCGTGAAAACTTACTTACTCACATTTGGGGGTTCGATTTTTATGGAGATGATCGTACAGTAGATACACACATTAAAACATTGCGAAACAGTTTGGGAGAATATCGGGATTTTATTATTACAATTCGGAAAGTAGGGTATAAGTTTGAATACAAAGAATAAATGGCAAGAACTAAAAAATTCTTTTAAAATAAAAAAAAATAGTTTAAATATGAAGACTTTATTTTATTTAATTTTATTTAGTTTTGGTATTCTTGTATTTTTATGGATTTTTCAAGTATTGTTTTTGCAATTTAGTTACGAACACTATCAAATCAAAAAAATAAATCGCATTGTAAATCAAATTGATAATATTAATTTAGAAAATTTAGATAATATTTTAACTTCTTTAGCTTATCAAAATGAAGTTTGTATTGAATACGAATCCAATTTTGGAACAACAATTACCTATAATACTTTACAAGTAGGATGTGGCTTAGATAAAAATATTAACAGTATTAATAAGATTAAAAATAATTTAAAAAATAAAGACTCAAAAAAAAGTGGAGTGAAGCTTATAAACCCAACTTACAAAACAAAGGCGTATTTGTATGCTATAAATATAAACACTGGTTACGTATTTGTTTATAGTAGTTTAGAAGACATTGACTCCACTAGTATTATTCTTAAAGAACAATTAATCTACGTTATGTTTTTAGTTCTTATTTTTGCTTGTTTTATTGCTTATTTTTTATCTAAAAAAATTACGAAACCTATTATCAATATGACAAAGAAGGCAAGAGAAATGGGAAAAGGTAACTATGATGTCGTATTTAAAGAAAATGGTACTTTAGAAATTGATGAACTAGCAAGAACGTTAAACAATACATGTAAGGATATGAAACGAATTGATGAATTGCGTAGAGATTTATTAGCTAATGTTTCTCATGATTTAAAAACCCCTTTAACCATGATTAAAGCATACGCTGAAATGGTTCGTGATATTTCTTATAAAAATAAGAAAAAACGAAATAAAGATTTAAATATTATTATTGAAGAAACAGATCGTTTAAATATTTTAGTCAACGATTTATTAGATTTATCTAAATTAGAAGATAACAATGAAAAATTAAATAGAATGTCATATGATTTGGTAGAACAAATCAATAATGTTTTAAATCGTTACGATATTATAAAAGAAACAGAAAAATATAAATTTGTTTTGGAGTTACCAGAAAAAGCAATAGTAAAAGCGGATAAAAATAAAATGAATCAAGTAATTTACAATTTGTTAAATAATGCTATTAATTATACTGGAAAAGATAAAAAAGTACTGATTCGAATAATAGAAAAAGAAAAAACTTTTCTAGTAGAAATAATTGATACAGGTAAGGGGATTAAAGCTTCGGATATTCCTTATATTTGGGATAAATATTATAAAAATGAAAAAAATCACACTCGTAATGTTATTGGTACAGGTATAGGTTTATCAATAGTACGAAATATTTTAGAAATGCACAAATTTAAATATGGGGTAAAAAGCAAAAAAGGACATGGAACTACTTTTTATTTTGAAATTGTAAAGTGATTTAAGTTTCACTTAAACTTCACAATTTTGTCATATTCCTTTGTTATGATTTAGTTATAGAAAGGAAGGATGTATATAGAATAAAAAAGAAAATATATAAATAACAAGAACTCTATACAATTTTAAATAACATATAAACTCAAAACTCACACTTTTAAAAGAACACGATCCTTTGTGTTCTTTTTCTATTTTTTCTGCTATATAAAATTTTTTTATTTTGAAGAATAGTAAAATTAAGGAATTTGTGATAAAATGGTAATAATTCTAGGGGAAAGGACTTAAAATTTAAGAGGTGATGCGCATGACACAAAAATTAGCAAATTTCATGGTGGGAATTTTTGGAGGAGTTGCAGGAAGTATTTTAGGAAAATATTTAATTATTTTTATACTTTCTATGATTCCCATATTAGAACTAAGAGGAGGATTGATTGCTGCAAGTTTACTTGAACTCCCTATGTGGCAAAGCTTTCTTATTTGCTTTGCTGGAAACATTATTCCTATTCCTTTTATTCTTTGGTTTATTAATCCAATTTTTCGCAAAATGCGTGAATGGAAACATTTAGGAAAGATAGTTGTTTGGTGCGAAAATAAAGCTAATTCTAAAAAAGAAAAAATAGAAAATTTAAAATATTGGGGTTTATTTTTATTTGTAGGTATTCCAATACCAGGAACTGGGGCCTGGATGGGGTGCTTAATTTCTGCTCTTTTAAATATGGATAAAAAGAAATCGCTTATTTCTGCTTTTCTAGGTGTTATCTTAGCTGGTATTATCATGCTTATTTTTTCTTATGGTATTTTAGGAAGGATTTTCTAAATGAAACATTTATATTTTGTTAGCAACAATTTGGTTTCGAAAACCAATGTGATATACCCTAAAAAAACAAGTTTTAAAAAAGCAAGAATTCAAACGATGTTAAGTAAAAAAGGCGAAGAAAGTGCTTTATCTCTTTTAAAGATGAAAGTTTTAGAAGAAGTGGAAGTAGTCTATACGTCTGAATATTTTGGAGCTATGAATACTGGAAAATATCTTGCTGAAGAAAAAAGGCTAGAATTAGTGATAGATGAACGGTTGAATGAGCGTTTAGTAGGAGAACTTGGAAATAATGAATTTCGTTATTTAAAAGGTATGCAAGAACATGATTTTAATTTTAAATTACCTAATGGAGAATCTATAAACGATGTTCAAAAGCGTATGGAAGATTTTTTACTGGATACTTTAATAAGTCCTGAAAAGAATATTCTGATAGTTACACACAATATTGCTTTGTTATCTTTATTAGCAAAATATTGTAATAAAGGCTATAATTTGTATGATCGCTTAATTCTAGATTATCATGATGAAGTTGTTTTTGATGGAACTTTTCACGAAATAGATTTAATTGAATTTATCTACGATGAAGATAAATGCGTAGGATTTAGAAGAATATTATAAAAATATATACTATCAATAAAAAATATATTAACTTTATATTTAATATATTTTTCAAAATAATCTTAAATAAAAATAAATATATTCAGTTTAACTATTGGATTGTAATCTGTAATTCACAGTAACAATCTTTTTTTCTCTTAAATCCTTTTTATCAAATTTCTATAAACCATTTCATTCTTAATTTTTACACTTTATTCTTTTTTTAATTTGACAAAAAAGTTTTGGATATAATTCTTTTAATAAAGAAACATTTATAGTATAATGAATTTGTAAAATAAGATTAAAATTTAGTATAAGTAGTTTTAAATTTATTGATCTATCTTTGGAACTAGTGAAAAAATGTTTTCTCTTCTGAAATAAACAAGTTTGCTTCATATTTACAATTGATAATATAATTTATATTAATTTTAATATTTTAATATCAAGATTACAAAATATATGGTAAATTTTACAAATTATTTATTAAGAAAAGCATTCAATTAATACAGAAGGTTTACCACAGAAAAATATGAGTGTTTAAAAAGTTTCTCATTTTAGATAGCAATTTTAGAATAAATGTTGCAAAATAGAATAAGGAGTGATTATTATGACTTTTGAAGAAATAACAAATATTAACTACGAAAATAGTATGTCTAGCAATAATTCATTAGTCATACTAGGTAATTGTTTAGATAATTTAAAAAAAATTCCTGATAAATCAATTGATTTGATTTTTGCAGATCCTCCATATAACATTGGAAAAAATTTTGGAAATAATAAAGATAAGTGGAATAGTACAGACGAATATATTGAATGGTGCAAAAAGTGGATCGATGAATGTTTTAGAGTACTAAAAGATACTGGAACTTTTTATTTTATGACAGCAACACAATTTATGTCATATTTAGATGTTTATGTATCGAATAAATATAATGTTTTATCAAGAATAATTTGGTCTTATGATTCTAGTGGTGTTCAATCAAAGAAAATGTTTGGTTCCTTATATGAGCCTATTTTAATGTGTAATAAATCAAGTAAATGCAAATATAAATTTAACTATCAAGATATTTTAGTTGAGGCCAAAACTGGATCGCAAAGAAAATTAATCGATTATAGAAAAAAAATACCAACACCTTATAACACTCAAAAAGTTCCAGGTAATGTATGGAATTTTAATAGAGTTAGGTTTAAAATGGATGAATATGAAAATCATCCTACACAAAAACCAGAATCTTTGCTAGAACGAATTGTTTTATCATCTAGTGACGTTGGTGATATTATTTTAGATCCATTTAGTGGAACTTTCACAACTTCTGCTGTTGCGGTGAGACTTGGGCGAAAGGCTATAGGAATGGAATTATATGAAGAATACTTTAAAATAGGTATTAGAAGAACTGGAATTGCTAATAAATATAATAGTGAAATTTTGAAAAAAGATCGAGTAAAAAAAACAAATAATCCTAGTAAAAGAAGCTTGCGTCAAAAGCATAAAAACCAAATTCAAAAGGAGCTAGGAGTGGAAGTATAATGAAAGATTTCATCAAAGATATTTTAATAGAAGATTTTAAAGACAAATACGAAATCATTTATAATAATTCTGATTTAATTCAATATTTAAATAAGAAAACAGGGGCAATAGAAGGAGATTCTAAATCAAGAAGAAGTTTAGGAAATATTTATGCAATATATTCAGTTTTGTATTTTTATGTTGAAAAAAATTTTTATAATAATAAAGAAACATTTAAAAAATTTGATGGATTTGAATATAGTGAGCTTTGGAATTTTTGTAAAAGACAATATGGGGGAAATAAATTACAAAACCACGCTTTAAATAGTAGACTTAATACGGAATTTCTAAATAAAATTGCTAAAGATCCAACAAAAGAACTTTTAATAATTAATGGAAGTAAATACTTAATTCATGTTGACTATGTTTATGTACAAAATATTGATATATCAAAAACTTTAATAAAAATTATAGAAAAATATATTGAATTATTAAAAACTAAAGACTTTAAATTATCTTTTGATTTAAAAGAACTAGTGAATTTAAAAGATATTAATGAAAAAAAGTTTAAGATTGATAGTTTATTAGAAGAAAAGTCAGAAGCTAGAATATTTGAAATTATTTCTTATGCTATTTTAAAAAATCATTATAAAAATCAATATATCTATATTGGAACTAGAAGAACAAATATAAAAAAACAGTCTCTTACTCTTTATAAAACTGGTAGAACAAATGCAAATGATGGTGGTATTGATTTTGTTATGAAGCCTTTAGGAAGATTTTTTCAGGTTACTGAAGTTGATAAATACGACAAATATTTATTAGATATTGACAAAGTGCTTCATTTTCCAGTAACATTTGTAATTAAAACTAATGCTAATAAGGAAAAGATTTATTCTGATTTATTATCTTATATTGATAAAATGTCTGGAGGAATGCAAGTCATTAAAAATAAATATATCAATTCTATTGAAGAAATTATCACCATAAATGAGCTAAAAAAATGGTTATATGACTTAGACGATATAAATATTAATAATTTAATAAAAGATATTGATATTTATTATAGGCTAGAGTTAAATATAGATGAAGATGATATGTAGTTATCGATCATTATTATTCTTTTCCGAGTGTGTAAAAATTTTGTAGAAAATAAATCTAAACTTAGTAACTTCTATTCCATTTTTTAATATAGGTTTAAAGTTATTAGATAAAAAGGTATTTATTACTGGAATGCAGACTCTATTTATGTGATTCTTTAACACTTAATTAGTTTGCTAAATTTTATGCTTTGTTCCAATAAAACTTAATAACTAAATTGGAAGTACTAATTTTCATTTCTATTTTGTTTTTAATATCACAAGGAAAAATTAATTGTTCTATGGCCGTTTCCAAAAAAACACCTTCTAACATAAGAAAAAACCCATAATATCAAAATACTATGAACTTGTTTATAAAATAAAACTCGCTTTACTTATTTCTAGTGTGCGAGTTTAAACCTCAATGGAGCGAATTACATACAAGTTACGAACTTCGTTTTCTTTCTAAGATTATTATAAACGATTCATTATCAAAATACAATATTTACAAAAAATTATTTTTGATTTGGAAATTGTTTTGATAAATCATTTATTTGCTCAGGTGTTATTTTACCTGAAAGAATATCCTTAAACAATCCCTCAACAACACCTGACATTGCACCATTCATAACTTCTTGACTTTTTTCATTAATAGCAACTTTGCTTTTCAATTCTGTCATTTCTTTCTCGTGTGCATAGTCCTTATCTTTTGCTTCCATTTCTAGTCTATGTTTTTCTTTTAAATCTTCTATATTAATTTTATGCTGTTGCATAAGTTTTTCTATTTCATGCTTATTGTTAGTTTTAACAATTTCTAATTCTTGAGTAAGTTTTTTCTTGGCTTAGATATACGTTATTATACTTGCAATTATCGAAACAGCGTATGGTAGCAATTCTTTTATAATATCTAAAAAATTCATATTTTACCTCCTATATTTCATTTAAATTTTTAGAAAAATTCTATAATTTTGTTATTAATTTTTTCATAATTATTATATAAAATTTGTTCTTAAATTTCAATGGGAGTATAGCAAATTTTTGCCATATATAGTATAATTTAAACATAAGAACTCTTATGATTTAAATTAAAGACAGGAGGCAATTAATGGACAATAAATTAATTAAAAATGATAATGAAATTAATCATATATTTGATAATATCAAGGAATTAGTAATAAGTAGTAGAAATAAAGTATATAGTGCCGTAAATACTGAAATGCTTAGTTTATATTGGAACATAGGAAAATCAATTATGGAAATACAACAAGGTGATGAAAGAGCAAGTTATGGTGATGCCGTCCTTGAAAAGTTATCACAAAGATTAACTAACGAATTCGGTAAAGGCTTTTCTAAAAGAAATTTAGAGAGAATGAGAAAATTTTATATCTATTTCCCAATTGCGACAACAGTGTCGTCGCAATTAAGTTGGTCACATTATTTAGAAATATTAAAGATAGAGGAAGAACCTAAAAGAAACTTTTATATTAAGGAAACAATTGATTCTAAATGGAGTGTTCGAGAACTTCAAAGACAAAGAGATTCTCTGCTATATGAAAGATTAACACTATCTGCAGATAAAGAAAAAGTATTAGAATTAGCAGAAAAAGGACAGATTTTAAAAACAAGCCAAGATTTAGTAAAAGATCCATTTGTATTAGAATTCTTAGATATTAAAGAAAATACACATTATTTAGAAAGCGATCTAGAAAAAAATATACTAGAACATTTAAAAGAATTTTTATTAGAACTTGGTAAGGGATTTAGTTATGTAGGAAATCAGGTAAGACTAACACTAGAAGAAGAACATTTTTATCCAGATCTCGTTTTCTACAATAGACTTTTAAAGTGTTTTGTAATAATTGATTTGAAGATTGGAAAAGTGACTCATCAAGATATAGGACAAATGCAAATGTATGTAAATTATTATGATAGAGAAATTAAGCAAGATGATGAAAATTCAACAGTTGGGATATTGCTATCAACGAATAAGAACGAAACAATTGTAAAATATACTTTACCAAAGGACAATAAAACGATATTTTCTTCTGAATATAAATTACATATGCCAACAGAACAAGAATTGATTACTGCTATTGAAGAAGAGAAGAAAAATTTTGAATTAAATGAATAAAGCTAATTATGGCGAATTTGCCATAATTAAAGGTTATGAGAGGAGAAACCAAAATGAAAATAATTAATGAGTTTCTAGTTAATGATGTTAGTGAGTCTATTAATTTTTACAAGGATTTTTTAAACTTTGAAATAGTTGAGACAACAGGTAATCCCATAAATTGGGTAAGACTAAAAAATGATACTGCGGAATTGATGCTTGAAGATTATAAAAGTGCTATAAATGAGTTTGTAAAATTCCCTCCAAAAGTAAATTCGAGTAATCTAATTAAGTTTAAATACAGTAATATCAAAGATGTTAGAATGCTTTATAATAAAGTATTAAATAGCAATATAGAGATATTTAAAGATTTAAAAGAAACAGATTATGGAACTGTTGAATTTGCAATTCTTGATTGTGATAATAATATAATTATCATATCAAACTAATTTAGGAAGGAAAGATTATATGAATAATATAGAATTTATTAATAATGCTTTTACTGAAGATGGCTTACGACTACCTATGATACATTTTAATAACAACGAAAAAGATATTTGTGTAATATTTATACATGGAATGTGTCAAACTATTCTTGATAATTATTTTGCTACGGTATGTGGAAATATATTATCTAAAAATAATATTGGTTTTCTTTATGAACATAATCGAGGACATTCAATAGAAAATGATATATTGATGAAAGATGGTTCTTTTAAAAGATATGGTTGTATGTATGAAATCTTTGAGGATTGTATTATTGATATTGATTTAGCTATATATAAGGCAAGGGAACTCGGTTATAAAAAGCTTGTTCTTATGGGACATAGTTATGGATGCAACAAACTGATTTACTACTATTATAAAAAACATCCAAATGTTTTAGGATTAATACTTGCTAGTGTACCAGATATGGTTGGACTTCAATTGTTACGTCAAAAAGATTATAAAGAACTTATTAAAGAAGCAAAGGAAAATATTGATAATGGTGATTCAAATAAACTTCTTAGTGATTTGGTTGAAGATTATATGTATATGAGTTCTCAAACATATTATAATTGGTTTAATAAAGATTCTAATTTAGATAATTTACCTGTTATGGGAAATTCAGAAAACTGGTATCAATTTGAATCAATAGATATTCCTATTTTGACATTTTCAGGATCTTTAGAAACTGATAATTATTTACATTTAGATTTATTAAAAGATAAAGCAAAAAAATGCAATAACTTTGAATCCAAAATTATAGAAAGCGCAAATCACTTTTATCATAATAAAGAAGATGAAATTAGTTCCTTAATTCTAAATTGGATTAACAAGAATTTTAAATAGTAAGGGTATGGGAATTTCCATAAATAGAAAACGTGCGGGAGTAGGTTTTCAGTGCTGGCTAGGACATAACAATCTATTTACCCGCACACATTTTTAAGATAATTTTAAAGGACTGCTTTTTTTGCAGTCCTGTTTTCATACATAAATTAGTTCTTTTATGATAATTTCTTCAGCAATATTTTGGTAATTATTCATTAGTTTTGCCCATTCAATTTGGTTATTCATTTTACTTTTTTCAGATAGTAAATCATTAGAATTTTTGTATTGTTTCATCAAAATATTTAATCTACTTTCTGCTTCAATACTAACTGAAACAAGATGATTTGTTAGTTCATTTTTCATTAAAAGTGTTGTATAAAGAACTTTATTATTTCCTTTCAGATAGTGTAATCTTAAGTATCCATACTTGTTAATTTTCTCGCTATTTTGTTTTTCTATTGTTAAATTTGGTAAAAAATAATCGCCAACTTTTGTATAACTTAATTCCATTTTTTTCATCTCTCCATTTCTTTATTTTTAATATTTCTCTCGTAAAAATCTACTAATTTCGTTTTGCTATTGTATTTAAAATAACCTTGTGATTTATTTTTATCTATAACTTTAATAGTAAATCTATCAATTAAATATATAGCAAACTCACTAATAGATAATTGCTTTTTTAGATAATCAAGAACTTTAAATTGTTCTATGGTATCTACTTGATTCTTTAAAATATTTTCTTTCGTTAATTGTTTCATTGATAACTCCTTTCATTTTTAATTTGCTTTTACTACTTCTTTTTTAGGAACTAATAATAGAAAATCTTTAGAAACATTCCCCTCAAAATAGGGACTGCCAATTATACCATCTACATAAAAATGACTATGGGCTTTAGCAAAAAAATTATCTACAAACTCGCCCGGGTATTCATTACTTGTCATTTTTAAAATGGATAAAACATCATAATCTTTTTTCTTGATTTCTAATTCTTCTTCAGTTATTCCATTTAGATATTTAATACCAACAGTATCATTTTTTAGAACAATATATAAGTATTTGATAAATTCTGTACTACTTTTTGTAATAAATTCATCGGTAAATTTTATATATTTAATTTCAATGTTGTAATTATTATCTCTTGTAATTTCTATCCCAGATATAAGCCTATGAATCATATCTCGTTTGGCTTCTCTTGATAGTAAATTGTAGAAAAAAGTGAAGTCAAACATCTTAACATTTTTGAATACCAGTTTGTCATCTTCTTTTTTACAATCTAATTTTTTTAATAATTCAGTTGTATATTCTTTTGATTCGTTATCTGGATCAAGAGTTATTTTCTTCTTGTTTAGTTTCTCAATCTCTTTTTTGATAACATCATTTTTATGATTAATCGTTTCAACATCTAGTGTAGAACTTAAATATAAATCAACTAACCTTTTTTCCTGTAACTTTAATTTTTCAATGGCTTTTTCTATTTCTTTTACATCATTACTTTTTGTAGAATTACAAGTGATAATTTCATTATTTG
>CANPIH010000006.1 GCA_947574085.1 uncultured Mycoplasmatota bacterium
ATGTCATAAGCACCATTTTTTTTATGGCATAAAATAGACTAGAAAGGAAATGGTAATGATGAAAAATAGTCGTTGTACAGACACAGGTATATTTCCTGAAGCTACTGAAATGAATGCGAATATGGGAATGGGGATGGAAATGGGAAATTGCTGTGGTATGCCTCCAATGGGATGTTGTGCCCCTCAAACTATGATGTGTCCCCCAGTAATGGAATGTCCACAAGTAAGATGTTGTCATAGAGTAATCAATTATGAAGTACCTCATATTATTCCATGTCATACGAAAACTATAAACCATCATGTTTATAGACACACTTATCAACCATGTTATAGTTATTCAGAAGAAGACGAATCAAGTGAAATATACGAACCAAAATGTTGTAAATAATCTCGTTGACACGAGATTTTTTCTTTAGGATTTTTTTAAAATATGATACAATAAACAACAGGTGATAGTAGTGCAAAAAAAAGGATATACGATCCCAGAATTAATAGCAATTATTGTAATCGTTGGAATTTTTTCTATTTTAGCTATTAATAAAGCAAGTTATGCTTTTGTAGATAACAATAATATTAGTAAAGAAACACAAGAAATGATTTTAATTAAGACAGCTAAATCGTATGCTAGTAGTATATTAGAGACCTTAAAAAACGATGATATTTATATTACAGGTAATGATTTAAAAGAAGCAAATTATTTAGTAGATGATGATCATATTTTTTCTAATGTTAAAATAAAATTAAGCTATAATAAAAATACAAATACACCGAATGTAGAAATATTAAATTGGGTGTAAAATGGCAATTACAAAAACAGATTTTATAAACTTTACCAGATGCAAAAGATACGTTGCTTTAGAAGAAATAAAGAAAGAAAAGCAAGAAGCTGACATTGATTATAAGGATTACAAATCAAAAGAGAAAGAAGAACATTTAAATGAGATTTTGGGTTCTATTTTTGAGTGCAATGAAGAAACTGGCGAAGAAATCGATAAAACAGAAAAAATAGATCGTCAGCTAGAAGCTATGCTGGATTATTATAAAATTGTTGAATTAGAAGCTGGAAAAATAAGTGAGAGAACTTTTGGAGGAAAATCTATATACGCAGAAAAGACAAAAGAACAAGAATGTTTTGACTTTTCAAAACATGGAATACGCTACATTTGTTATGTGGATATTTATAATGAAAATAAAGAAAATATTAACATTATTGAAGTGAAAGCAACAACTAGTAAAAAATATATGGAATTAGTAGGAAGCCATAAAAAGAGTCCAAAATTTTCAATTTGGGAAAGAATAAATAATATAAATTATTTAAAAGGAGAACTAAAAGATTACAATTTAGAGTCTGAGATGCCAATAGAGGAATACGAAAAAAAGAGAGAAAAGTTATTAGATCGATACCATTTAGGACAATATATATACGACTTATCTGTACAAAGATATTTTATTGAGCAAGAATACAAAAGTACCAAAACTGAAAAAAAGTTAGAGAAATTTCATTATTATCTAGCGGTATTAAATGGTGATTATATATTTGATGGAACTTACGAGGACAAAAAACCTATCTACAATAAAGATGAAAATGGAAATGAACTCATAACTTATTTTGATATGACTAGTATTACGGAAGAATTTCAAAAGTTGGTTGAGGCAGATTGTGAAAAATTAGAAAGATATTTGTATGATTTAGATGCTTCTCCTTGTCCTTTAACAGTGTCTTGTGGGTATAAAAAAAGAAATGAATGTAAATATTTTTCTTCAGTATGTGGAAAAATGATTCCCAAAAAAAATTCTAGTTTGAATTATATTCATAATGGCTTTGGTTTTATAAATGATGAAGGAATTCGTATCAAAGGAGTCGATTTAATAAATGAAGGATATATGAATATGTTGGATATTCCAGAAAAATGGATTACAAAAAACTATCATCGTATTCAAAGAGAAAGTTTAGAATTCGACAAAGTGTATGTGGATAAAGAAAAAATAGCAATTGGTTTAAAACAATTAGAATATCCTATTTATCATTTGGATTTTGAAACTATGCCTTGTCCAGTGCCAAGATTCAAAGGGGAGTGGCCTTATATACAATCTCCATTTGAATTCAGCTTGCATATTGAACATGCTCCAGGGGTTTGCGATAAAGAAAAAGATAATATTGTATTCTTAGCTAAAACACATGAGGATGAACGCAAAGAAATGATAAAAACAATGTTAAAACATATGGATCCAAATAAAGGTACTTTATTTGCACAAAATGTTGCTTTTGAGAAAAGTCGCATTAAGGAACTAGCCAATATTTTTCCAGAGTACAAAAAAGATTTAATGCAATTATACGAACGAGGCTTTGATTTATTATGGCTTGTAAATACCAATTCCAAAATGTACGAAGAGTTAGGCTTTTCTGAGGAAAGAGCTAAAACTTTTAATTTTTATGATAAACGCTTATCTGGATCTTTTTCTATTAAAAAAACACTTCCAGTTTTTAGCGACTTAAGTTACGATAACTTGATTGTAAAAAATGGAACTGAGGCTATAGTTGAATATGCAAATTACGAAAAAATGAGTAAGGAAGAATTTGCTTTAAAATACCAAGCATTAATAATTTATTGCAAACAAGACACTTGGGCAATGGTAGAAATCTTAAATGCTTTACGCATGATTGTAAAAGATTTGTCAAAAAATGGTGAAAGTATTGTAATGTTTACATAAAGTTTAGTATGATAATACTGTAAGGATGTGAATAATATGTTATACCCATCAATTGATAAGTTACTAAAAATTGTAGATTCAAAATACAAACTTGTTCATGTAGCTTCCATAAGAAGCAAGCAAATGAGTGAGAAAAGTCATTACCAAATGAAAGAAACTGAATACTGCAATAAAAAAGAATTAGGTCGTGCATTGGAAGAAGTAGAAAAAGGTTATATTACTATAAGAGAAGAATAAACTTAATTTTGTATCATAAAATAATACAAATTATAAAAAAATACTTGATAAACAATTTTTGTTATGATATTATAATCTTGTTCTTTCGGGGAATTAGCTCAGCTGGCTAGAGCACCACGTTTGCACCGTGGGGGTCAAGGGTTCGAATCCCTTATTCTCCACCAAATTAAATAAATCCCAGTATTTTACTGGTTTTTTTATGTGCAATATCTTTTTTACGTAACATTAACGTAACAATTCACTCCTTTCTAACTTAATATATTTTTAGCTTTATCATTATTTTCAAAATCATAAAGATGTGCATAAGTTCTTTTTACCACTTCTACTGTATCTCCTAATCGTTGTGCAATAATTCCATAAATTTCCTCTAGAGGAAGACCTTTTTTTAATCCTTCTTCTAATAAGTAAGAAGCATGAGAATGTCTACCAAATTCATGATGAGTCAAGCGATTAATTTTCAGATCTGGATACTTTTTTTCTAATTTATTATAATAATATTTTAACTTTTCTTCAATTCTATTTTTGTAAGTATTATAAGGACCACCAAATAAAAACCATTCTTCATTGTATCCTTCCATTTGTTTATAGAATTGAATTAGTTTTAATATATAAGACTTACTTTGTTTTGCTAAAAATATATTTCTTCTTTTACCATTTTTTATAGATCCTATTATTTCTCCGCCTTCTTTATTTTTAGTAAAAGTTTCTTCAAAAATAATAGAATCGGTTTCTAATCTTATATTTTTAATTTTAAGAGCCCGTTGTTCCCCAATACGTGATCCATGCCAATAAGTAAAATTAAAAAAGCTGTACCAAAACGTGTCATCCACAATACTCATAAACTGTTCAAATTCGTTTAACGTCTGGTATTTTATTTTTATAATTTCATTTTTATTTCCGTTTGTTTTTTTAAAATTGCCAATTACATGGGAATAATTAAGACTTATTAGACCGTTCTTATACAAATATTGAAAGAACTCAGTTAAAGTACTATGAGCCTTGTTTTTGGTTTGAATAGAATAAACTTTTCCATTTTTGGGATTCATTTTACTATTCATAATTTCATGCCATTGTTGAGTAATTTGCAAATTAATATTTGAAATAGTTAAATTTTGAAAAATGTCTGCAATATGATTTTTCCATGATTTTTTATATTCATAAATAGTACTAGGTTTTACAAACGAAGTATGATAATCTAAAAAAGATTTAAAATAGTCTTTCAATAAAGTTTTATTTTCATTCTGAAGTTCAAATGCTTTTAATCTATTTTTGGCACGTTTAGAATAATTATTAATATAATCAATTGGATTGCTTAAAAAAAATCTCTCTTGTTCTTCAGCATCACGTTTTAAAGAAAATAGTTTTGATTTGTATAGTTTCTTTTTATATCCAATAGTGTATCTTGTAGCAAAATACCAAGTTTTAGTACCATTACACGTTTCTTTAAGCCATTCTTCTTTTGTTTTTGGAACTTGAACCTTGTTGCCATTTTTTAATTTTAAAGTTTTATATTTTTTTACTTGAATCACCGACATAAATAGCCACTCCATTTTATTACAATAAATAAATTTAAAAGACTAGAGTAGTAGAATATTCTAGTCTAAATAGTTGTTAAGATTTTTTTAAAATATTATTATCTGTTTTTATTTTTTTCTTCAAAAAGCATTTCATTTGAAATTCTTAACTGTTTTACAATTTCACCTAAAGCGTACATAAAATAAAACAATATTGTTTCAGATATAAGTATAGATGCAACTAACAAACCAGCATCTCTAAATGTTCCAGCAATAGAACAAGCTCCTATGACACTTAGAGCATAGATTACAGAAGATACACCTTGAAAAGCATTCATTTTTTTATTTTTTTCTTTCATATTTTTTCTTCTTTCTAATTTTAATTTTATTGTTGTTTCCTATTTTAGCTTAAAATAGTCAACTTGTATAGATGGAATCGTCATATTACTTCCCATCACAGTTTCATATGTATAATTCCCAGCTACAATTCCCCAGAAATCAATAATATCATCTTCTAAAAGTCTATTATTACTATCATAATTAAAGGTATAAACTAATATAGTATCTTCGTAATAAGCTATTTTTGTATTGTCGTAATTCATTACAGGAGTAACATTTATTCTAAAAGAAGCGTATTTTCCACTTTCCTCAATTACTTGAATTATTTCTCCTGTACCATAAACTTTCTTTTCTTTATTTGCCTCTGGATTCCTAGCAATTGATTTATAATCTAATTTTTCACACATTCCTTTATATTCTTCTTCTGTGTATTTATCTCTTTCTTTTTTAGAGGTTTGCTGTACTTCTTGTGTAGATTCCTTTTCTTGACTTGGCTCTTGAATATTTTTTTCTTCACATCCTAGTGTTCCTATAAAAAGAGCAGATATAAATAGCACCAATAGTATTTTTTTCATATGTTTCCATTCACACCCCCTAACTATTTACTTTTTAATTTATATTAAAACTCCTGTACTAGCAAGTTTTAAACGTGATTCATAAAATCAATTCAAAAACTTCTTTCCTTAATTTATATTAGTATATGAATTTATACTTTCTTTTTATTTTTTGTTTTATTACTGCAAAATTTTGTTTTATAATAAAATTTATGAAATTAAAAAAAAAACATAGGCATTTTAGACATTCTTTTAATATTATTAAACAGTAATATGCGTATTTAAACAGAAATTGTATAGTAAAAAAAAGCGTCATTTTTCTTTTAAAATATGTAAAAAATAAATTAAAAAACACTTTTTTAGTGTTTTTTTTATGTGAAATTGTCTATAAATTTGTAGTATTCCTAATTATTTAATGAACTATAAAAAATCTCTTGACAATGTGACTTCTAACGAAGCCACAAACAATGTGAAAAAAGATTGATACGATAACAATGTGATATCACATCAAAGGAGGTAAGCAATGGCATATGTGTGGAGACCACCATTGGACTTAAAACTTTCATTAGAAGAAGAAGCAAAGAAAATAGGAATTTCAATGAATAGTTTATTAATTATGATTTGTCGAAATTATTTAGAAAAAGTGTAGCATAGAAAGAATAAAAAAATCCAAAAGATAAAAAGTAGGTAAAGAAAAAATGAAAAAACAAAGAAAGAATTATATAGAAATTGAAGAAGCTTGTAATCATTTATACGTAACAACGATAGAAATAATGACAATATTAGGAGGAGTATCAAAAAATAAAGCAGATACATTTCGAAAAGAAGTAGAAAAAATTTTAGATAAAGAAAAATGTAATGCCTTAACCATTTTAGATGAAAAAGAAAAAAATAAAAAACTAGCACAATGCTATTACATTAAAGATACAAAACCACACCTATTGCCAATTCAAAGAGTTTTAGAACACGCTCACATAGATTTAGATTATGTAAGAAAAGAAGCAAATAAAATGCGACGAGCTATGCGATTAGAGGGAAAGAATTTATGAAAAAATATAAATTAAAAAATAAAGTAAGAGAATTTATAGAAATGTTTTTAATCACTTTAGGTACAACATTATTTGTATTTACGTGCTTATCTTTATTAAGTTGGAGGGTAAAACAGTACGATGAAAAAGTATTAGAACAAGAATACAAAAAGACTGAGATGTCTAGAATCCAACTCAGTCAAAATGAATTTAACAAATAAAAATTCAATTAGAATTTTAACAGGTTTTATTGAATTTGTCAAAAAGGAAAGTGAGTAATATGAAAGATAGTTTTATATTTTATCGAAGTTTTTATGAAGCTATAAAAATACTTCCTGATAAAAAAAAGTTAGAAATCTATGAAATGATTATAGAATTAGGATTAAATTTTAACAAAGTTGAATCAAAAGACAACTTAATAAAATCACTATTTACTTTAATTGAACCACAAATTGCATCTAATAATAAACGCTATGAAGATGGTAAAAAAGGCGGAAGACCTCGTAAAATCGAAGAAAAGCAAACTAAATTTTAAAAACTAAGGTTTAAAAAAAAGAAAACCATTGGATAAAAAGAAAAAAAACCTAATAAAAATGTAAATGAAAATGATAATGAAAATGATAATGAAAATGATAATGGGAATGGGATTCATTTATCGATTTAAAAAATAAAAAAGGAGAAAAAATGGAAAAGAAATTGCATCAAATACAATTTGATCTAGGGGTAGACTATATTCAAAGAGAGTATAGAAAAAGCATTTTTTATCCCAAAGATTATGAAACTTTAGAAAAAATATTCAATAAATATTCTGCCCAAGAAATTGTGCAAGCTATACAATATTGCAAAAAACAAAATACCGATTCACTAATTTATTTAGAAAAATGTTTGTTCAATAAATACTATGAATCAGTTAAATCTTCTAAAGTACCAGAGTGGATACAAAATCCTGAACTTTGTAAACAAAGCTTTTTAAATGAAGCAGACAAAGAATGGGCAAGAAAATTTTATAAAAAGTATTGTGAAACAGCAGATGAATATGAAAAAAAAATAATGAGAAATGGATTGAGATTAAATGTATAACGAAAAATCAAATGAAAGATATTTAAAAGAAACACAGGAAAGAAAAATATATTCTGTACTTTGTGGCTGTGGACATCGAATATATATACCAGCAAAAACGATATACAAGGTATGTTGCGTTTGTGGTAAGAAACACATTAGTCCCAAAGAAGAATTTAAAAATAAAATAAGAAGTTTGTTAGAAAAACTAATGGATTAAGAAAGGATAGTAACAATGATATTTGTATTTATAATTTGTGGGTTAATAGCCTTATTAGAATTGGCAATTGTCTGGAGAAAACAGGAAGAAAAAGACACAAAAATTTTAGAACTAGAACTTGAAATAAAAATGCAAAATGAAACTATAAAAATTTTGGACGAAAAGTATGAAAAAATATGTGAAAGTAATTACAGATTGGCAGAAACAATCAAAAAAATAAAATAAAAAAATGAAAACAAAGAGAAAGAAGATATTTTGTACATTTTCAATTGATAAAAAAAGCAAAATGATTTGGGAATTGCTAGAAGAAAACGCAAGATTAAAAAAAATCAATGAGAAATTAAAAAAAGAAAGGAGAAAAACAAAAATGACATTAGAAACATTAAAAAAGAAAAATAGAAAAGAATTAGTAAAAAGAATAGAAAGACTAGAATTAGCAATCGAAAACAATTCAGCAAAATGTGAATGTTGTGAAGAAACACTATTAGAAGAATTTTTAACATACTGTGGAAATGAACGAATTTGTTATGAATGTTTAGAGAATGGATATGGAAAATAGAAATGAAAGAAAAAGAAAATAAAAATTATTTTGAAGAATTAAACAAGATAAACGTTCAAGACAAAGTAGAAAAGAAAAACGGTCTAAATTATTTGTCATGGGCATGGGCATGGGGCGAAATAAAAAAGAGGTATCCTAAAGCATCCTATACAATTTATGAACGTGAAGCCGAATATGGGCCTGTAAATTATTTCACGGATGGAAAAACATGTTGGGTAAAAACAGGTGTTATAGTAAACGATATTGAACATATTGAAGAATTACCTGTAATGGATTACAAAAATAAATCTATTTTACTTGAAAATATAACTAGTTTTGATGTAAATAAAACAATACAAAGAAGTCTTACAAAAGCCTTAGCAAGGCATGGATTAGGATTATATATCTATGCTGGAGAGGATTTACCAGAAGAAGAACAAAAAGAACTAGATGAAGAAAATAATAAAGCAATAACCATAGAACAAATGGAAGAAATAAAAAAACTTGTAGGAGAAGAAAAGATACAAGATATGTTGGTTTATTACAAATTAGATAAATTGGAAAATATGACCAATAAAATAGCTTTGGAAGTAATTGAAAGAAAGAGTAAAAAAGCATGAAATTACTATGTGAAAAAATGGTAAATACAGAAAGATACGCAGGAACAGTTGATCTAATAACAGGATTGGAAGATTTTAAAACAAATATTCAATTTGATAGAGAATGGCATACTTATCGAGTAAATAACAAAATAATACCAAGTGTTACGCAACTTTTAGACGATGGGACGTATGATAAATCAAAAATTGCTAGAGAAATTCTTAGATATGCTCAAGATAAAGGAATACTGATACACCAAGAAATTCAAGAATGGTTAGAAAAAGGAAAAGAAGGAATTACAGAAGAGTTTTATGAATTTGTAAGACTCTTCAATGAAAATCAAAAACTGTTTTTACAAAAAGCTATTTTTGACTTTAAAACGTATGCAGTAGCAAGCCTTAAAAATCGTAGAAAATGTTACCAACAAATAGACATGTATTCAAAAGCAATAAAGTATTTAACAAGTGAAGAAATAAAAAATTATTATTTAGTACATTTGCCACATGGAAAAGAAGGAAAGATTTACGATTTAGCAAAAGAATTTGAAAGTAGAAAAGAAGAAAAATGACATATACAGGAACAAAAGAACAAATAAGAGAGTTCTTATTCAAATTAGAAAAAGATACTGTTTATGACATAAAAGTAGAGAAGCATAGAAATAGAAGAAGTTTGGATGCAAATAATTATGCTTGGCATTTAATTAGTGAAATAGCAAATGTATTAAGATTGTCCAAAGAAGAAGTATATTTTCAAATGCTAAAAGATTATGGACAAAGAGATTATGTAAGTATGTTAGCAAATGTACCCATCGAACAATATTATAAATACTATGAAAAACAAGGTACATATAGAAAAAACGATAATACTTTTACAAGTTATATGATTTATAAAGGAACAAGTCAATACAATTCCAAAGAAATGAGTGTATTTATAGAAGGATTAGTATATGAAGCAAGAAATTTAGGAATACAAACTAAGATACAATTAGAAATAAAAGAAATGATTAAAGAAATGGAAGGGAAAGAAAATGGAAAATGAAAAAAAAACATTAGGAGATTTTATCAGTCATAAGAATCAAAAAGAATCTAATGAAAAAGTAGATCGAAAAATAAGATACAATCAAATACTAGAAATTATGTATGATAAAAAAGATATGCCTCTCACAGCGAAAGAAATTGCTCATATTATGTTTCAGCACCACTTAATTCCAACAAACGAAAGAAATTTTACAGCTCCAAGATTAAATGAATTAGTTAAGATAGGAAAAGTAGAACCAATTGGAAAGAAGAAATGCAATTGGACAGGAAGAAATGTTACAGCTTATAAGATTATAATATGAATAGCACCAAAAGAATTTTATTTGGATTTATAGTTTTATTATTAGCAATGAATATCTTGAATTTAGCAGTAAATTTTTTTGAAAAAAAAGAATACAAATATATAACTTTTGATAATGAGTGGGGAATAAGTAATAGTTGTTTTATTAATAAAGAGCAGATTGCTATTTGTAATATTGATAAAAAATTAATAATAGTGAAGCAATTTTATAATGATGGAAAGAGTGGTATAGAATGAATAAAGTTATAGCAAAAGGAAGATTAACGAAAAATATTGAAAGACAAACCACTGTAAATAACAAAACAGTTGTCCAATTTACATTAGCAATAAATGAAGGATATGGGGAAAACCAAAAAACAAATTTTATAAAATGTGAAGCATGGAATGCATTGGCAGAGAATCTATCTAAATACTGTGAAAAAGGAAGTCTATTATTAATTGAAGGAAGAATAAAAACGGAATCTTATAATGATCAAAATGGTCAAAAAAAGTCCACTTTTAAAGTAATTGTTCAAAATATAGAATTTTTAGATAATAAAAAAAATAAACCATATATAGAAGAAAAAGAAGCTTCTTTTCAAGAATTTACAAATGAAATAGAATTAACAGATGATTTACTTCCTTTTTAGATGAATTAAAAGAAAGAAGGTACAAATATTGATGGATGAAAAACAACTTACTATAAAACAAGCTAAAAATGAAATTAAGCATTTAGAAAATGAAATAGATGTTTATTTAACACAAAGAAACATAAATTTTTTAAAAACTCAACCTAAAGCCATGCAATTAAAAGATTTAGTAGTAGATAGTTCTCATACAAACTTAGATTGTTTTCTTGATTATATTTCTAAAGATGAAGAGTATGATTTTAAAATTTATGGTTTATTGGCATCCATTTACGCATACAAAAATTATATCGCAAAAGAATTGCAACGGATGAGTGAATATGATGAAATAGGATACATTGTTTATTTAAAAGAAAATGAGAAAAAGAGTTGGAAAGAGATAGACAAATTATTACATCACGGAGAAGATTATTCCAGAACAAAATACAAAAGACATAAAAAAATGGTGAAAATTTCAAATTTTAACAATGAGAAAAAATAGATGTCAAGTGCATTTGACCCGTTTTGACCCGTTTTGAATATGTTATACTATTAATATGGAATATTATACGATATTCCCAGAAAGTAAAAATGATAAGTTTAAAAAATAGATTTCTATATAGTATCCAAATTATAAAATGAATAGATGAAAGAAAGATAAATTATTAAATATAAAGTTGGTAGGCGAGTAATAAGGCTGTATCAACTTTTTAATTGGAATTATTTAGTTCATTGTTGTAATAAATAACGGTTATAGAAAAAAGAAAGGTGAGTTTTTATGAAAAAAGAAAAGTACTTGGTTTTAGTAAAAGATTTTTTTGATAAAAATGAACGGAAAAGTTATCCTAAAAATTCTATTGTAGAATTGACTAAAGATAAAGGCGATTATTTAAAAACTAGGGGATTTATAAAAAAAATTAAAAGTAAAGAAAAAACAAAGAAGAAAGAAAAAAATTCAAAAGAGATAATATTATAGTGTATATGTAGACTTATTGCATAAAAAGAATTTGTTACGATAAGAACTAAAAAAGTTCTTTTGATTTATAAATAAAGTAGGTGAAGGAGAGTGGCAAAATATGACTGGAAGCAGTTAGAGAGAGATTATGTATTAAGTAATTCTAAGAGCATTACAGAGTTTTTAAAAGAAAAAAAGATTCCGAATAATGGTAGTACAAGAAAGTATACAATGGGTTGGAATACTATAAAAAGACAAAATGAAGACAAAACCAATACAAAAATTATTGAAAAAGTGATTGAAAAAAAAGCAGAAAAAGAGGCAAAGAAAATAATTACAGTTTATTCAGTAGCGGAAAAATTATTAAAAAAAATTGAAGAAATCACAGCAAAGGAAGAAATTAATGTATGGAGCATAAAAAAAATTACGTCTTCTTTAAAAGATATTAACGATATAGTAAATGGCAACAAAAATATAGCAACAGAAAATAATTATATTGATGAATTTGAAAAAGCATGGAGAATACGAAATGAAAAGTGAAGCGTTAGCTTTTTATATAGACCATCCTGTTGAATTTGCACAAGATATTTTGAAAGTAAATCCAACAAAAGAACAAGTAAATGTTATGAATGATGTTGCAAAATATTCGCTTGTATCGGTAAAAAGTGGTCATGGTGTAGGAAAAAGTGCATTAGAGTCATGGATTATTTGGTGGTATATAAGTACAAGACCATATCCCAAAATAATGTGTACTGCTCCAACTAAACATCAGTTACACGATATTTTATGGGCAGAAGCATCCAAATGGAAGCGAAACAGCAAAGCTCTGGATAATGACTTTGAGTGGACAAGTGAAAAAATATATTTAAAAGGAAGTCAAGAGGAATGGTTTGCTATTGCAAGAACTAGTAATAAGCCAGACGCATTACAAGGAACTCATGCTGAACATGTATTAATCATCATAGATGAAGCAAGTGGAGTTCCAGATATAGTATTTGAACCTGTATTAGGTTCTATGTCTACTAAAGACGCTAAATTATTAATGTGTGGAAATCCTACTGGGCTAAGTGGTTTCTTTTACGAAAGTCATACAAAATTACGAAATATGTATAAGACACATACCATAGATGGTTCTAAAAGTGAAATGGTAGATCCCAATTATGTTAAACAAATTATAGAGATGTTTGGAAAAGAAAGCGATGTATACCGTGTACGTGTTGCTGGAGAATTTCCAAAAGCAAACCCTGACAGTTTTATTAGTCTTTCTTTAGTAGAAGAAAGACTACAAGAAACAGAGTTAAAAACAATAAATAGTATATCTTTAGGTGTAGATGTTGCTCGTTTTGGAGATGATGAAAGTGTTGTATGCACAATTTTAAATCATAGAAAACTTGCTAAATTAGATGTTTTTAAACACAATGATACAATGAAACTAACGGGACAATTGGTAAATATTATTCAGAATCTTAATGTAACATATCCTTATATTTATGTAAAAGTTAAAATAGACTGCGATGGCTTAGGTGTTGGAGTATTTGATAGACTAAAAGAAATTATTATAGAAAAAAATTTATTAGCAATAGCAGTAGAATGTCATTTTGGAGGTAAAGGGGGTAAGGTAAGTTATGATGATCCTATAGAATATAAAAATTCTACAGGGATTATGTGGGGAACAATTAGAAATAAACTTTTAAATCAAAATTTATTTTTATTAAACGATGATGAATTAATAAGTCAATTAACCAATCGAAAATATTTTATAGAATCTGACGGAACCATACGTCTAGAAAGAAAAGAAGAAATGAAAAAAAGAGGTGTACATTCACCAGATAGAGCAGATGCCTTAGCATTGGCATTGTATGAACCAGTCAAAACGATGGAAATGTCAGAAGTATCTTTTATATAAGAAAATAGGAAATTAACAAGATTGTGTGTAAGTTTTATCAACCAAAGAAAGGAGACAAACCATGTTAAGATATAGTAAAGAATTATTAGAAAGAGAAGATAGTATAACCGCTATCTTTTTTAAAGCTCAAAAAGAGTTGGAGGCTCGAAGAAAATTATACAATGAATTTAGACAAAAGGTAACAGATGAAGAACTAGCAAGTTATAGCGATGAAAAAATAAAAGTACCATTTGCTAGATATTTATCAGTAATGGCGGTTGGCTTTTTTGCTGGCAAACCACCTGTCTATAAAATTCATGCTTTTGACAAAGATATAGATAAATTAAATAAAGAACTATTTGGAAAAACACCTAATGATGAACAAAAAGTAAAGGAAATGGAATTTATAATAAAACATGTAACAGATTATAATGATGATGGAAAAGAGTTTTTTAGTTTAGCATTTGATTATTTTGTCAAAAGAGCTTGCTACGAGATTATTTACAAAAACAAAGAAGAAGAAATTGTTTATTCCAAATCCGACGCACTTGAAACTGTAGCTATTTGGGATTATTCTATACCAAAACAGTTGATAGGACTCTATAGAATTATTAGAACTACATTAGCAGATGGTCAATATCAAAACATGGTAGAACTTTATACAGAAAATGGAAAAAGGTATTACATGGATACTCCAGAAAAAAGAAAACTTTTTAAAAACGGAGAAGCAACAGAAGAATACAAAAGAAAGTACAAAAATGAACCTTTATTTAAAAAAAGAATTTATAAAACCAAAAAAGAACAAGAAAAATATGAAGGAAAAAAATGGGATGATATTCAAGTGGTTGCAATGGAAAATGAACATAATTTAAACATATTTGAAAATGTTTTAAGCTTAATTAAAACGTATACAACAGCTATTCAAAATTCTAGAAATACATTTCAATACAACGATGAAGCAAAATTAAAATTAATTGGATATAAGCCAGAAAATCCTAAAATTATAAAAGATAGATTAGGCAATTCTATTATTAACCCAGCAAGATTGAAAGAAGACGAATACAATTTACAATCTAAAGTGGTTTACATTGAAAGTGATGGAGATATTGATTGGATTATCAAACAAATTAATGATTCAGCTGTCCAAAATCATAAAAAAACTCTTATGGATTTAATTTGTTTGTGTGCATTTGTACCCAACATGACAGATTTAGGATTTACACAGGCGGATAATAATAGTGCTTTAGAAAAAAAGTTTTTTGCATTACAACAATTAATCGTCTCCGCTGAAGCTGATTTTAATCAGGGATTATTAAGACGCTGGGAACTAATTTTTAATAAATTTAATAAAGATAAAAAGAAAGAATACGATTTTAGAAATGTTGAAATCACATTGCAAAGAAATATGCCAAGTGATAGTACAAGCGTCGTAAATATGGTAATGCAACTAAAAGAATTATTAGGAGAAGAAACTTGTATAAGTATGTTACCATTTGATTTAGATGCTAAAAACGAACTTGCTAAGAAAAAGCAAGAATCGGAGAATAATTTAATACAAAATCAAGAAATAATAAAGCAATTTAAAAATAAAAATATGAAAGCGAGTGAAGAAAGTGGCAATATTTGAAAAAAAATATTTTAATGATGGGATTTGGACAGTAGAAGAAAGTTGTGAACATGAATGGAATGTAATTAATTCCCCAGCTGACGATGTATACTGTAGCCAACATAAAAAAGTTTGTACAAAATGTGGAACAGTTGCAGAAGAACAAAAAGTTCTTCATAATTTGGTAACTACTCCTATAGAAGATGATCCAGAGTACGAATCTATGTCAAAATGTAACAATTGTGGATACACAAAATACAATGAATTTGTGTAAAAATTGTTTACTAAATGGTAAAGAAAATGAATCAAAAATGGATAAGTAAAAGATGGCATCTTGCAAGAAAAGAATTAAATCAATTTTTAAAATGGTACAATTTACAAAATCAAAAAACTCAAGACAAAATACAAGAAATAATTCAATATTACAATATATCTTACAATAGTTTAAATAGGACTATAAAAGAAGTTGATCAAAAAAGACTACAAAGAAAAATTGAAGAATGGAAGCAAAAAAATATATATAAAGGATATTTTAAATACCACATAGAAAAACTAATGAAAAGAACGATTACTTATCATGCAATAATTGAAATCTTTTTATATGGTATTTTAATGGAAGAAAATAAAGAAGTAAAAGAAAACATAAATAATATATTTGTATCTGTAAGTCAAGATTGTTACAACCAAGGAAGAAAAGATTTAGGAAAAGCAGAAAAAAAAATATCTACTTCTTTTTTAAATCAATTTTTATTTACATTAATCGATGGAATACTTTTTTCTGATTATTTAGATGCTCTTTATTTAACCAACATGCAAGAGATACAAAAGCAGTATCTTTTTTCTTTACAACAAAATAAAAAATTAGATATTTATAGTGATTATATGCAAAGACAACTTGAAAAACAAAGAAATCGATTAATTTGTATACACGACAATAAATACAGTGGCGGTTTAGATAAATATGTTACTACAATAGGTAATATGGCATATATAGAAGCTAGTAAAGGAGAGAATCAAAAAGTTAAATTTGTATCAGACTATTGTGAACACGTAACTGAAATGTGTTCCTATATGGATGGAATGATATTTAATACTGAAAAAAGAAATGTATTTACTAGACCTTACGGAGATACAAAAAAAGACTTAGCCTTACAAGAAATGGATGTTATGGGATTAGTAATAGGAATTAATATGCCTCCTATAACTAAGCATCCACATTGGTGTCATAGCACGCTTACTTACGTACTAGATAAAAGTGCAGATGAGTTAAGAAAAATAATATTTAAAGAGGATTCTAATGTTAACGGAACTTATTTTTATGAAGATGAATCAACAGGAAAATACAAAAAAAAGTCTTAATAAGTTAATATTTAATGTTAGAAAAATAACTTTTGACAAGTTTCAAAGTAGGACTAAAGGAGTTAAAATAATTAGGTCGAAAGAAAATTTGAGTTATTTTGATACAGTAAACAATATCGTTTATTTAAAAAATAATGCAGATGAATATAATCTTATACATGAGTTAACACATAAATTTCAACAAACATTTACAAAAGTAGAACAAGAAGCGTATAATAAAATAATCACTGAAAAATTTAGTGGTTACACCAAACGAGATTTTTGTTAAAATTAAGTCTAAAGCTGGCGGAAAATATTATTTGTTAAAAGATTATTCTAAGTTTGTTAGTAAATACCAAACAAGAATTTATAAAGGTGGATTTACATTGAATAAAACAATTAAATTAGACTTTGCTCAAGAATATTTTTCAGAAGGAGTTGTGTGTTTTTACAAAAATCCTAATTTATTACAAGCAAAAGATAAAAGATTATATGAATTTATTAAGAAAGTAGTTGATGAATAATGAAAGAAAAGTTTTTAGTTTTAAAAAATGATGACGAACTAGAAAATTTTGAAGATGAAATATTAAGAGAAAAAAGAAATGAATTATATCATGAAATTTTAGCAGATGAGGAGATGAAAAAACATTTATTAAAGATATTAAATGCAGATGAAACTATGATTAAGAATGTTTTAATGATAGATGGATATCCTCCTGTTGATGATTTTGATGATGAAGATTAGTACCTAAGAAAAATAGGGTGCTTTTATTATGAAATACCTTTATAACAGTATACTATTAATCTGACCAATGTGAACATGTAACCAAAATGTGTTCCTATATGGATGGAATGGTATTTAATACTGAAAAAAGAAATGTGTTTACTAGACCTTATGGAGATACAAAAAAAGATTTAGCCTTACAAGAAATGGATATAATGGGATTAGTAATAGGAATTAATATGCCTCCTATAACTAAGCATTCACATTGGTGTCATAGTTGCCTTTCGTATCAAATTGATAAAAGTGCGGATGAATTAAGAAAAATAATATTTACCACCAATAATGTTCCAAACTTTATTGGAGAAAAGAAAAAAGGCAATTATATGAAGAGATAGTTAAACTTTCCAATCAAGTTAATATATGGCTGATAAATATATTGAAACACCAAGTAAATGGAGTGGGAATATTATCCTAAAAAATAGTAGAAATAGTGGCAAAATGTGGAGTTGTGATATTACTACAAAAAATGATACATCTGCACATGAACTTTTACATGAGATATTACATTCAAAATCAATAAGTTATTATTCGAAGTCCGTTTAACGAAAGATATGATTGGCTTATAAATAACAATAAAATAAATAAAAATGCTAAGATGATAAAGCTAATTGATGAGATAAAGGAAGATAATTTATGGAAAGAAAAGTACAAAGAATAATAAATGAAATAGAAAATAATTCAAATAAAACAAATAAATGTTTTTTTGAAATATGTGATGAAGTTTCAAAAGTATTAGAGAGTGATTGTGATAAATCGTTAAAAGAAAAGTTATTGTACTATACAGATTATATTTTTATGATGAGAGACACTTTAATTGAAATGCAAAAGAGTAATAGCACAATTTGGTAGTGTACTAGTTTTGGGAACTAGAGGTTACAGGTTCAAATCCTGTTTACTAGACCATTAGAATTAAGGAAGCGATATAGATGAAAAAAGCAAGTATTGGAGATATATGGTTAGTTTTAATACCTAAAGTAATAAATAATAATCGTACAACTCATATTAATTTAGAAAAAAGATCGTGTTTAATCATAGATGATGGACACGGTTTTATTATTGAAGAAAATAGAGATTATTTAGGTTTAAAAATAACAACTAATCAAAAACATAAAAGAATTGATAATTGGTATGAGCTAGGTTTAAAAAAAGAATCTTTTGTAAGAATAGAAACACTGATAAAGATAGAAAAGGGACAGCTAATTAAGAAAATAAATAAAATGAATAAATATGATTTATATATTTATTTAAAGGAATTAACTAATTATCTAAATATAGACGTAATAGATAAAATAAAAGCGATGTGAGCAGTAAAAATGATAGAAAAAGATGGAGTATGGCGAATGATAAGGGGTCGTCGCGTGTTTATAAGAAAAGGTCAAAGCTTAACAGATGCTATGAGAGAAAGTGGGAAGTTCAATAATAATTCTTATAAAGATGTAACAAAAGAATGGTTAGAACATAAAACAAATTATGGAATAACTAAGAATGCAAAATCAATCATTTTGAATAATAAAAAGTACTTTGTAAATGACAAAAATAAAATTATTCACAAAAATAATGAAGTAGCCATTTCAGAATTAACAGTTAAAACTTTCGGTGGAGAACTGCAATATTTACCAGATATTATAGAAGATGACAGTATTCGATGTGGGGATTGTTTTTATAAAAATGAAATATGGGATATTAAAGAACTAGGTCAAAATGCAACTAGTAAAACTAGAGCAATAGATAATTTGATAAAATCCTCTAAAGGACAATCTAATAACTTTATAATTGACATTACATCGTCAAAACTCGATAGGGAAAATATATTAGTGCAAATCAAAAAAATATATAGTACCAAAAATAGAGATTGGATAAATAAGATAATTGTATTTGACAATAATAAACTTTTAAAGGTGATTGTAAAAAAATAAAAGAGGTTGACACCCTCTCCAAACAGTAAATGTTTACACGGAGTGGGACCAACCTCTAAATGTAATTACAATTACATTCTACTATATTTTACGCACAAAGTCAAATTTTATGCGTAATTTTACTACTTTGTAAGTAGTGTAGAGAGCATTAATAAAAAAAATATGCTTTCTATAGTGCTTATAAATGTACTAAAGACTAATAGAAATGTTAGTCTTTTTTTAGTTTATATCTAAGTTGCTTAATTTAGAAGATTTAATGTTAGTAAAATGAAATAAATTAATAAAAATATACTCAAAGAAAAAATAAAAGAGTCCTCGTAGGACAATTGCCCAGCGAGGAACTCTAATATGTAAATTTACGTTTACATATTAACGTATATTACGCATAAAGTCAAATTTTATGCGTTTTCACTATGAAAAAAGGAGTTAATAATGAACAATAATATAGATGGAGTATGGCGGATGATAAGAGGTCGGCGAGTGTTTATAAGAAATGGTCAAAGCTTAACTGAAGCTATGAGAGAAAGTGGAAAGTTTGAAAGAAATTCTTCTTATAAAGATATTACAAAACAATGGTTAGAAAAGGCTACACCAAATGTCGGTAGTATTACAATAGATAATTATTTTATGACTGATGATGGAATAAGACACCCAATAAAAGGGCAAGAAAAAATTGCAGTCGTAAATGAGAATAGTGAAGAATATAGAATGGCCAAAATATTAAAACGATTATTTGGGGGTGATATTCACTTAGTTCCTAGAATCGAACAAGAAAAAGGTTATAAAGGAATCGTAAAAGTTTCAACTCCAGATTTTAGATGGAATGGAGAAAAATGGGATTTAAAAACTCCAGGAATAGACGGATTGTTCGAAAATACACTTGAAAGATTTTTAAAAAAGAAAGATGCAAAAAAACAAGCAAAAAAATTCATAATAGATTACACAAAATTATCAAACAGAACTGATAGTGAAATTGTAGAAGTAGTTTTGAATACTTTAAAACAACCTAGTAGAAAATGGGTTGAAAATGTAATTTTGATTCGTAATGAAGAAATAATAAAGATAATTTCTAAAAATTGAAAAAAGTTCCTCGTCAAGCAAATGCCCGGCGAGGAACTTCAAATGTAATTACAATTACATTTTACTATATTTTATGTATAAAGTCAAATTTTATGCGTAATTTTACTACTTTGTAAGTAGTGTAGAGAGCATTAATAAAAAAAATATGCTTTCTATAGTGCTTATAAATGCACTAAAGACTAATAGAAATGTTAGTCTTTTTTAGTTTCTAAAAAATTGAACGACTTGGGCAAAAAGAACGAGTTGGGCGAAGGGAGAATGAGTAATGGAAACTGATGAAAAAAAGCAAGAAAATTTGGAGGTTAAAGAAGATATTTCCGTAATGACTTTTGATGAAATATTGGAAGATAAAGAGTATCAAAAAGAATTTGACAGACGAATGAGTAAGGCACTTGAAACTGCCGAAAAAAATTGGCAATTAAAAGCGGAGGCAAAAAAGCAAGAAGCTGAAAAACTTGCAAAAATGGACGAAGAACAAAAGAAATCTTATGAAATCGAACAAGCCAATAAAAGAGCAATCACCGCAGAGAGTGAACTCAACGCATATCGATTAAAAGATGAAGCTATTAAGCAAGCAAATGAAAAAGGAGTAGACTTAAGTTTGATGGACACTCTGGATTATGCAAAAGAAACAGCCGAAAGTATTCAAACTAAAATCGGAATATTTCTTAATGCTTCTAGAAAAATTCATGAAAGAGCGATAAGCGATTATTCGAAAGAACCTACTCCACAAGTTGGAGATTTAGAACCAGCATCAAAAACATTAGCAGATTGCAAAACATATGCAGATTTCGCAAAATACTATGAAGAACATCCAGAAGTAGCCAATTAGGATGCTCTCAAAAAAGGAAAGGATTGATAAAAATGGCTAAATTTGATAGTAAATCATTTAATCCTCAGGCTTTTGGACGATACAGTGAAACAGTTCCAAAAAAGAGATTAAATCAATTAATTAGAGCAAATATTTTTAAAGCAAATGAAGATATACGTGATGTGTTGAAAACACAAACAGGTTCCTTTTATGCTTTAATTCCAATGTATGGAAGAATTGGAGGAAAATCGGACAATTATGATGGAAAAACAGACATTAGCTCAAGTGCTATGCCAACTTACGAAAGAGGAGTTGTAGCTTTTGGTAGAGCAAAAGGATTTGTAGAAAGAGATTTCTCGTATGATATTACCAGTGGAGTAGATTTTATGGATCAAGTTGCAGAGCAAGTACAAGAATATTGGGACAATGAAAATGAAAACACATTAATTTCCATTATAAAAGGTATTTTTGCTATGACAAGTACAGGTGGTTTAGAATTTATTAATAAACACACTTTAGATATTTCTGAAGAAACTGAAAATAAAATTCAAGAAACTACTTTAAATGATGCATTGCAAAAATCATCTGGAGATAAAAAAAGTGTATTTTCACTAACCATAATGAATAGTGTTATTGCCACTAATTTGGAAAACAAAAAATTGTTAAACTATTTAACGTACACTACACCAGAAGGAATTGAAATGCCTTTAAATCTAGCACATTGGAATGGAAAACTTGTATTAGTGGATGATTCAATTACTACAGAAGGCGAAGGAGAAGCTCTTAAATTTGTAACATATGCTTTAGGAGAAGGAGCTTTTGATTATGAAAAATTAGATGTTAAAGTTCCTTATGAAATGGAAAGAAATGCTTCTAAAAATGGTGGAGAAGATACTTTATATTCAAGAGAAAGAATTGTATATGCTCCAAAAGGAATAAGTTTTACAAAGAAAAATGTTAGCAGTTTTTCTCCAACGGATGAAGAATTTGAAGATGGTGCCAATTGGGATTTAGTTGTAAACTCTGAAAATGGAGAATATTACGATCATAAAGAAATTCCAATAGTAAAAATAATTTCAAGAGGCTAGTATGACTTTTAAAGAAAAAAAGACAGGAAAAATCGTTAAGGCAAAAAATTCAGCAGAATTTTTTGCTTTTTCTCATAATTCAGATTATGAACAAATTTTTGAATCTAAGGAAGAAAAAATAAAATCCAAATCAAAGTAGAAGGATGAGTAAAATGGAGGATAAAAACCTAAAAGAAAAAATTATTAATGATTTAGCAATAAATTTTAAAGAAGGCGATGAGACAATTGTTGAAAATTATATTGAACTCTATTTAACAATTGCAAGTGCTAGTTCTAATCGAAATAAAGAGGATAAAATATTGTACCCTTACGTTTATGAAGCTGTTAAATCTGCTTATGCAAGACGTGGTGATGAAGGCGTATTATCCAATAATGAAAGTGGTTTTAGTATTACTTATATCGACATAGTAAAAAAGCTAAAAGAAGATGTTAAAGCAATAAGGTTACTCCCATGAAATTACTTAGAAAATTAGAAGACATTGAACTAAAAAAAATAATTTATAACAAACAGCCTAATGGCTTAAAAAAAGTAAACGACTATAAAAAAATAGAAAAATATAAAGTATGTTTTCGAGATGCAAGCGATAAAGTAGCCATTAGTACTTATGGAGCAGAAATCAACTCCATAAAAAGAATATCTTCCGTTCGCAATGAACTTGAAAAATATCTATTGCCAAAAATGGATAATATTGATGACAATATTTCAAAATACGTTATTTCTTACCAAAATAAAAATTATAGGATAAGAGTAGTCAAGCCATTTTATATTGATATAAGTGTATGAAACATATTAGACAATTAAGTGTAGACTTATCAAACCAATTGCAAAATAAACAAAATAGGTTAATTTCTGCTCAAAGAAATACCGCTAAAATGATATGGGAAGACATAATCAATGAAGCACCTTTGCAGAGTGGAAGATATATAGCAAGTATAAAAATAAGCGATACAACAATTACAAAAGAAAAAATAAGTACTTCTATTTATAGTGATTTATTAGTAGGTGGAAACAATCCAAAATGGGCTAATATTCCACTTGCTTGTTTACTAGAATGGGGAACTGGTATAAAAGGAGCCATTTCAAATACGTATAACCATGGTTACTCTTATACGCTGGAACCATGGACTTATTATGATAATTATTTGCATAGATTTCTAACTACAGATGGTATAATAGCACGCCCTCATTTTTTACCCGCATTATATAAAAATGGAACATATTATTTAGAACAAATTAAGGAGGCTATGAAAAAGTGAGAGAATTTATTCAAAGCCAATTGGATCAAATTACACTTGTTGAAAGTGGACCATTTATTTCAGAAAGTGTTCTTGAAGAAGGAATCACTTATTTTGGATATCAACTACAGGAAGATTTTATAAGCAGTAATTTTGATAAAGATTATAATATGAAAGTGAATATTTTAGGATTTGTTATGAGAAAAGAAAATATAGAAGAGAATACTTTAAAAGAGATTGACACTGCCAAAAATGAAATAATAAAGGCTTTAAAAAAAGTGAATTTTAAAACCAACTATAAAGACGTTAGTTTGGAAAATGGAATAAGAAAAATTCAAATTACCGCAAATGCAAAATACAACGATAAATTTAAAAAATTAATATAGAGGAGAAAAATATATGAATGAAAATGAAAATCTAAGTTATTCTAGTTACAATGGATCAAAATTGGAATACAAAAGTGATTCAACTTGGAAACAAATTCCAGGATTATTAAAAATACCTGCAATTGGTGGGGAACCCAACTCAATCAGCACCACAACTTTAGACAATACAAAATATGAGACAGAGCAGTATGGCTTGATGCCAGCAGTAAAACTTGCTTACGATTTAAATATGGAAGATCCAAATGCAGAGGCAAATATAAAATTAGTAAGCGATTTAGAAGACGCTAAATCTATTAATGAATGGAAAATCACATATTCTAATGGTATTACCATAGAATACAAAAGTAAAACCCTCACAAGTATAAAAGAAGGGCAAAGCGGAGAATTAATAGGTTTTAGTATGTATCATAATCCAATTAGTGAACCAGTTAGAACTATACCTACTGTGTCAGCTTAGAATAGATGCCTAGGTTTTTTATACCTAGGCTTTTTTTCTTTATGGTAAGAATGAAAAATATCTATAGAGAGAAAAGGATTAGTAAAAATATGGAAAAGAGGAATTAAAAATGAAAACACATATTATAGAACTTAATGGAGAAAATATAAATTTCAAGATAAGAAGCATAGATTGTATTAATTTAGAAAAAGAAATGAAAATGCCTTTATTGCAATACATTCAAAATGAAGATGTAACCATGTGTATAAACCTACTCCTATACGCAAAAAAATTTGAAAATGAAAAATTTTCAAAAGGAGATGCATGTGAATTGTACGATCAGTTAATAGAAGCAGGGTGGACCTACAAAAAAATTATTCAAGATATTATTTATGAAACTTTAGTTGTTTCAGGTTTTTTAACAAAAGAGGAGTGGGAAGAAACCAAGAAAGAAACAGAAGCGTTAAAAGAGAAAATGAAAAAGAAAATGTTGGATACTATAGCGAATACATAGAAACACTTTATAGATTAGGTTTGCAATACGCCCTTTTATACAAAGAAATGTATGAAATGGATTTGGAAGAATTAGTAGAAACAATTGTACAAAGAAAAGAAGGTCTTGCTTATAAAATATGGAGATTAGCATCCTTTACCAGACATCCTTTTGTAAAGAATTTTCCTGAAAACCCAGAAGAAGCTTGTCCAGAATTATTTCCAGTAAAAAAAGGTATTGCAATGCCCAATTTTTTAAAAGAAAAGATTGCTAAACGAAAAAGAGGTGTTATCAAATGAATAGTAAAGAAACCTATGGAGTGCAACTCGATTTATTAACACAAAATTATAATAAAAAATTAAAAGATGCTGTAAGTATCACAGAAACGCAAGCAAAATTAATTGAGCAGAAAGCAAAAGTAAATTTTACAGGATATTCTCCAAAACTTTCAATGAAAAGTTTAAATATGGATTTGCAAAGCAAAGAAATAGAAAATTATCAAAATCAAATAAAAACTCTTTTATCGGATTTTAAAATGGGTAAAATTGATACTTCTCAAGCAAAAGTTTCGTTAAATGAACTTTTGAATGAAATAGAAAAAACCAATACTATTTTCAATAAATATACACATACTCGCATAAAAATTAATGTAGATGATAGCGAATTATCTTTATTAAAGCAAGCCGAAGTAAATACAAATAGGCTTGATAAATATGTTCAAATCACAACACAAGATTTAAACATGGCTTCAAATAGTACAAATCAATTAGAAAAAAGTTTAGGCGATGCTTCTAATGAAACCAAAAAATTAAGCCAAAATATGGGCAATACTAGTAGAAATGCGAGTGTTTTAGGACAAAATTTTGAAAAAACAATGAATAAAGGCGTAGGATCAACCAAAAGACTACTTTTATCTTTATTTAGTGTTCATTCCATTTGGAGTTTAATTAGTCGTGCTTCTAACAATGCTTTAACGATCAACGAAGGAATCAATTCAAGAGTTAATATTTTAAATTCTGCATTAGGAAACATGGTTTTGCCTATTGTGCAAAAAGTAGTAGGGTATTTAGAATACGCAGTTATTTTTGGAGCTAAAATCATTCAGTTTTTTACAGGTTATAATGCTCTTGCCAATTTAACAACTTCAAACATTAAAAACGCTACAAAATCTGCTAAAGAATTAAATAAAACTTTAGCTGGATTCGATGAAATAACCAATATTAATCAGTCAAGTAAAGGTAGCCTTGCTGGTGGATTAAAAAATGATATAAAAGCACTAGATGAATTTTATAAAAAAATAGAAGAAGTAGAAAATTGGATGAACAATTCAGGAATTTATAATTTTTTAGAAAAAGTAAAAAATGGATTGTCTACCATTTGGAAAGCAATAGAGCCTTTATGGAATTATGCTTTAAAGCCTCTACTAAATTTTGCCATGCAACACCCTGAAATACTAACCATATTATTTGGGGTATTTTTGGGAAATCAATTAAAAAATGGAATTGCTAATATTTTAGGAAATAGCAATTCAGGCTTATTGGGCGTTCAAAGTATACTTGGAAAACTTGCTTCCATTGGAATTATAGGAATCTCCATAAAAGTGGCTTATACTGGAATTAAAGAAGCAATAAATGCAATTGAAGAAACAAATAAAGAAATTGAAAACATGGCAGTAGAAACAGAAAAATCTAAAGAAAAGAACAATGAATGGAAAGAATCTTTAAAAGAAATGAATAGTGAATCAGAGACCTTTCAAAATCTTTTAAAAGTGCAAAGAAGTGAATTAGATTTAAATATGAATACAATTTCAGGATTAGTAGGAAGTTTAGATGGAATGAGTAATAGTGAAAAAATAGTCGGTTTGTGGCTACAAGGAAATAACTCTCAATACAGTTTAAATAACAGATTGATTAAAGAAAATAGTGAAAAAATAGAAGAAAATATACGTTTTATTTTTGAACTTATCAACTCTAAAAAAATGGATAATCAAGAAACCGAATATTTTATTCAAAATATAAAACAAACCATTACTAAATTGGAAGAGCAAAAAGAACATTTAAGTAAAAATAGTAAAGGGTATGAAGGATTACAATCGGCTGTAGATTTTGCAAAAGAATCATTAAATCAATACGAAATACAACTTAAAAATGAAATAGAAGCCTTAGAAAAGGAAAGTGAAAGATTAGAAAAAAATTCTAATGAATACAAACAAAATCAAGAAGAAATTCAAAAAGCAAAGGACAAATTAGAATCTTTAAAAAATGGAAATTATGATACAAATGCAACAATAAATTTAGATGCAGATACTTCTTCAGCAAAAAAAGAAATAAAAAATTTTTATGAAAAAATAGCAAAAGGCCCATCAACTTTATTAGGAGCTGGTATGGCAAATACAATAGATAAATGGTTGAGTTCTTTTGATGTTGGTACAAATTATGTTCCAAACGATCAATTAGCAATGGTTCACAAAGGCGAAATGATCATACCCGCCAAATACAATCCAGCAACAAGTGGTATTCATAATGGACATGATGAAGAAATTATAGAAGCGATTCATCAATTAAAAGAAACATTAGAAAATAAAGAGATGAACGCTTATATTAGTGAAGATACAATTGGGCGTGCTTCTTCTAATTTTAGAAGTCGTAGAAGTCGTCAACTAGGAAAGGATGTAGGATAATGCTATTATGGCAAATGAAAACAAGTAATACGGAGAATTATGAAATTATGCCAACTCCTTCTACATATAAAATTGATTGGGAAGACTTAGATAGTGATAGTTATCGAGAAATAAATGAAGGAAATTTAATTGATGAAGTAATAAGTACATCATGGAGTAAGCTATACTTTACTTATAATTGTTTGACGGAAGAAGAAATACAAAGTTTACTTCCCAAATTAAAACACAATCCTTTATATATAAAAGCAAAAAATCCCATATTTGGAAATGAATACGAGTCTTTAGAAATGAGATGCTCAAAAAAAAGTGCAGAAATGTTGGAGACAGGTGATTACAGTTTGTCTTTTAATTTGGTTCAAAAAAAGAAGGTTAATGGACAATGATAAAACTGTATTTTGATGAAAAAGAAGTTGACAAAGACTATTATCGAAGTTTAACACAATCTTATATTTTATTTGACAAAAGTTTTTGTTTAGGCAGTGTTCCAGCCAATACATTTACTATTGAATTAAATAATAAAGCCAATATAAATAATTTTAATCAAGTAAAGATAGAATTAAATGACAAAGATTATGCTCATGTCTTCTATGATAACATAGATCAATCGAATAACAATAAAAGTGTTATCTCTTTATCAGATGCAATGGTAGATTTAGAGTTTTACTATGATGCGAGTCCCATCATTAAAGCTAGTGCAAATGGCTATGTTACACTACTTGAAATAGTTGAAGACATTTGTAATAAAATAAAAATTTCTTTGGCAACCAAAGATTTTAACTTAAAGGATATGCAAATATCTTGGTACGATAATCAATTAACAGCTCGACAATATATATCTTTTATTGCTACTTTAAATGGTGGTTTCGCGAAAATAAATAAAAAAGGTGAACTTGAGTTTGTAAGATATACGAACAATATAAAAGCAGAAATTAATAGTAACACTTGCTTAGGTTTCAAAATAGGAGAATATCATAAAATCACAAGAGTAGTATGGGACGCTGGAGTAGAAGTTTGGGAATATGGAGATGAAACTGGGAATACTTTGTATTTGGATACTGAGAATCCTTTTATTACGAAAAAAGAAGATGTGGAAAGTATTTTTACTCTCATCAATGGTTTTGAATTTTATTCAATAGAAATTTCAAAATGTCCTATTAATACTACTATAGAAATTGGTGATACAATTGGTTTTAAAAACGGTGATAAATTATATCCCTTTATTGCACAATTAGAATTAAATTACAATGGTGGCTTTCGTGGAGGATATAAATTTGTTATTGATACCGCTAAAATAGAAGAAACAAAAATTGAAGGTCTTGAAAAAAAAGTAAAATCTATTAAAACTAGATTAAATCGTGATGAAGCTGAATTAGAAATTATTGCCCAAGAGACTACAGAAACCAAAAACAATTTATATACCTTATCTACGCCTATTTTAAAAAAAGAAGGAAATAATCATATATGTATAGAAGAAGCTTTAGAAACTAATGCCATTGAATATATAATAGAAGGTAAATGTGAACAAAAAACACGAAGTGGAAAAAATATATTTAATATGGAAATAGCTCCTTCAGTAAATAATAATGCATTATGGAATAAAGAAAGTGATGGAAGTCTAAAAATAACACCAGATATTAGTAAAAACAATAGTGGAATTTATTGGAGTGCTTCAAAATACGAATCTGATAAAACATTAAATAAAGATTTTGTCTTTTCTTTTTCTGCCAAATCAGATAACAGCAAAACACTGTCAATGTCTGGAATAGAAAGTATAAAATTTGGAGGAGTTACATTAACTGAAGAATGGCAAAGATTTAGTAAAAAAATAAGTGCAATGGAATCTTCAACGAAACATGCAATAGTATTCTATGATAGTTCACAAGATGGTATTCCCTTTTATTTAAAAGAAATGCAAATAGAAGTAGATACAACAACTGTGAGTGCATATGAACCATATGGAAAAAGTCCAAGTGTAGAATATCCAAGTGAAATAAAAACGATAAAAGGGAAAAAAATGGAGCAAAGCTCTAATGTATATTGGCTACAAAGTATTTTAATGAATAGGGAAAATCAACAGAGTCCTTTTTATGAAGAAGTAAAAATTTTTATAGACAGTAGCCAAAACAAAGATAACCAAAATAGTATGGAAAGCTATGAACTTTGTTCAATAGAAGATATAAAAGACACTTTGGACGTAGTAAGTGGAAAACTAATAAAAAGAATCGGGAAAATAAACAGCTACAATGGAGAAGAAATCCAAACAAAGTATTTGTCTACAACAGGTGGACTCAACAAAGGTTCAACAATTTACTATGAACTAAAAGAATCAGAAGAAATTCAACTTATTCCAACAAATATTTCATTATTTGAGGGAGAAAATCATATTGAATTAGACGATGATATAGAAACAAAAACTAGTATAAAATATTATCGTTTAAATGCTCTTAATGAAGCATATTATACCAAAACCGAAAACGATGCCCAATTAAAAATCACATCGGATCAAATAAGCAATACTGTATCTTCTACAAAAACAGAGTTAAAAAATGATGTAAACGATTTAAATAATAATTTAAATAGTAACTTTTATCAAAAGAAGCAAGTGGAACAATTAATACTCGACTCTTCTAGTGGTTTGACAAATACTTTTAGTGAAGCAGGCGGAAATAATATTCTAAGAAATACCAACTTTAGTGCAAAAGAAGTATTAGAAGATGGGCAAATTTTTGAATATTGGTATGGAAATGTCATTAGAAATACAAATGAAAGTAGTGCCAATGGTTATTCTATAACTTTACAAAATAATTCTTTTTATCAAGAACAACTATTAGCCAATGGCAATTATACTTTAAGTTTTTATTATAAAAAAATAAATCCTTTAGCAACTATTTTTATAAAAATAAATGATAGTCAGTACGAACTAAGTTCTACTGACTTTTCTCTATTTCAAACAGGATTAAAAGATGAAAATGGTTCTTACGTTACAGAGCCTATCGTTGTTAGGAATAATCATATAAAAGTTGAGTTTTTGTGCGATATAAATAATGCCTGTGAAGTGTATGACATTATGTTAAACGCTGGAAAAGTAAAATTAGCGTATAGTCAAAATCAAAATGAAACTATAACTGATACAGTAAATATAGGGCGTGGAATAAAGATAATGTCTACAGCCAGTGAAACAGAATTTGTAGCAACAAATGAAAATATAGGTTTTAAAAATAATAGTGGAAATTTTACAACCAAATTTAATGCAAAGGGAATGAGTACAAATGAAGCGGTGATAAAAAATGAAGCTGAGATTGTAGGAATAATACGACAAAAAGTAGGTGATCAAATATGGGATTGTATGCTATAAAAAAGAAATTTATAAAATTTAATTTACAAAGATTTGCAGCAACTTTGGAATTAGAATGTGAAGAAAGTGGAATAAATACAACCAACAATACATCTAATGTGTATGTTACTATAACTGCTAGAAGAACAAGTGGAACTACATTTTGGAATGATGAAAAAAGAGGTACTGTTGAGTGTGATGGAGAAACAAAGTCCTTTTATCTAAGTCTTCCAAGTGGTAAATTAAACAATTCGACGGAAGTGAAATTTTCCAATATTGCACATAATAGTGATGGCTCTAAAACGGTTAAAATATCCGCATCTCTTACCCCTGGTCCTAGTATAGGAGAGTTGTACAAAAGCATTCACTTTAAATTAACAGATATACCAAGATATGCTAAAATAACTGCATTTAACGTTTACAATATTGCTGGATTTGATGGATTAAATCATCTTGGCTTAAATTATTCTACTGATGTTTCGATAGATGCAATTTGGTATTCATTAGATAATGGAGTCACTTGGGTAGATTTACCAGCTACTCAGATAATTAGTGGCTTGCAACCCAATACAGGCTATAATGTAAAATTGCGAGTAAGAAGAGCAGACAACCAATTAACAACAGATAGTAATAGTATTTACTTTGCAACACTTCCACAAGCATACATAACAAGTGGTACACCAGATATTACAAATGGTCAAGCTTTACGAGTAACAGCGAATAATCCATGTGGGGCAAAATGTAGATTTGATTTACAAGTTCCCATTGGTACAACTAGAATTATTAAAAATGGTACAGATGTAACTTTTAATGTTAGTGAAATAAATTCATTAATGCAATACATAAACTCTCCTACAGCAAGAATAAGAGTTCTTGTTACAAATTTAAATGATAGTGAAACTATTTACTATAATAATTTTGTAGATGGAAATTATAACATTGTAAATTCTAATCCTACTTTTTCTTATTTTACATTTGAAGATATTAATTCAAAAACTATTGCTCTAACAGGTAGTAATCAAAATTGTATCTTGGGTTATTCCAATATAAAAGTAACAATTCCTATAGCTAATAAAGCCATAGCGAACAATTACGCTTCTATGACAAAGTATAGATTGTCTATAGGTAAAAGTAGTGTAGATGCAAATTATAATAATAATTTAGATATTTCTATGATAGTAAATAATGCCCAAACAGGTGTATTTACCGTTTACGCAATTGATAGCAGAAATCTTTCTACTTCAGTAACTTTGCATGCTAATAATGTAATTAATTATTTTAATATAAAAAGTAATAACGATATAATAGCCCACAGAGTAAATGAGAAGGGAGAAATAGTTGGAAATAGTGAAATAGTAAAAGTTAAGTTTAGTGGCTATATATTTAAAGGAAATTTTGGTCAAAAAGAAAATGCTATTAAAGGATTAATTTACAGATACAAATTAACATCTACTAGTACTTGGACGGAATGGTTATCTTTAAATACAAATTTAATCACAGTTGATGAAGCTGGCAAGTTTACATTTGAATCATTAGTAAAAGGAGATACTGACAAAGGTTTTAATGAATCTAATGCTTATACTATAGAATTTTCTATTGCAGATGAATTATCATGGATTAATTATCAAGTCAATATAAGTGGAGGGATACCCCATCTTGCATGGCATCAAAATGGATTAAGTATTATGGGCAAATATGATGTTTCAAAAGGTGGTGCTTTGCAAATAGCTGGACAAGCTCTAGAAGACATAATCAAAAATCATAGTATTAATCTTGCTAAATTAAAAGAATTAATTTCCAACGGATCGCTAATAAATCAATTGCGAGGTTTAGGCACTACCGCTTTGAATGTTAGTCAAAAAGACTGGAATACAGCATGTGAAAATAAAACAGGATTTTATATGGGATCGGAAATGACAAATTGTCCAGACGATACAAACGAATGGTTTTATATTATCAATATTTCCCACAATGATCTGTATACTCTTCAAGTAGCAGTTTCACTTCAAGATGACTCTAATCTTAGAATGTATATAAGAGAAAAGGTTGAAGGAACATGGACTTTATGGAAAAGAATTGGGGAACAAAGAGAAATATTATGGTGGTCAGACACAGCAGGAACAGCAAGTTACACTTCTATATCGAAATGTAAATACGTTGAATTGATTATGTATCATACTGGACATGGAGTTATAAAATCAACAGGTAAATTGTCTCCTAACCATGTAAAAGAGCTATATTTTTCTTTTTATGATGTGGGAAGTACTTCAGAATATTATTGTCGAGTTCATATTACAGACACATCTTGTACTATAAACGCTAATTGGGAAAAAAGATTAGGAGCGAGTAGTTGGAGTGAAAGTGACTTGTGGAAAATACGTGGAATAATAGGATATTATTAGGAGAATGAAGTATGCTAAAAACAAAACTAGAATTTCAATCTGATTATTTAATGACCGAAGAACAATCAAAAAGACACGATGAATATATAAAAAAACATAAACCTAAAGGGCTTTCAGAAGAGGAAGCCTTTTTAATTAGGTTTCTTAATAAAAAGAGAAAGAAAAGAGGAAGGAAAAAAGATGCTTAAAAAGATAAAGGAATACAAAGAGTGGTTAGTAATTGCAGTTGGTATAATAAGCATAATTTGGAGTGCATCTCTGCGATACCACGGATTCCTTGATAAATATGATGAATTAGTAAATACAATTAAAACAACACAGCAAATGGCTTTAAAAAGCGTTATATGGAGTGAAGAAATTCCTATAGGGGAACGTGCCAGTGCCTGTGATGTCTATTTAAATGCAGGATACAACTCGTTAACTAAACAGCAATGTGATTTAATATTAAAAAAAGGTGCTAATCAAGGCATCTTTTCTTATGTAGAAAAAGGAAGTGAAATATATGAGTATTCAAGTTATATCAATGATGATTATATTAGGAATCATCTTATTAAGCTATTTACTTATTAAGCTAAATAAGGATATACGTTTAAAGGCTTATGATTTGTTTATAAGAGCAGAACATCATTTTGGAAGTGGAACTGGAAAAAATAAAATGAAGTATGTAATAGAAAATCTTTATAGATATTTACCAAATTTAGTTACTATTTTCATTTCTACTGAAACATTACAAAAAATTGTGCAAAAATTTTTTAATGAAATAAAAGATTTACTTGATGACGGAAAAAGAAATAAAAGTATTAGGAGAGTGAAAAACAATGAGTAGTAGAGTTTTAAAAAGGGGAATAAATATAGTGACCTGCAAATATAACATTTTAACACATAAAGGAATAGATTTAGTTAGTAGAGTAAATGGTAGAAATACAACCGATGATATTATAACTCACAGTGATGGAGTAGTTGTGTGGTTACAAACAGGACAAAAAAATAATACAAAAGCAACAGGTAACGCTAGTTATGGTAATTGTGTAAAAATAAAACATAGCAACGGATATTATACTTTATATGCCCATTTACAAGATGTTAAAGTAAAATTAAACGAAAAAGTATCTAAAGGACAAGTTATTGGATATATGGGGAATACTGGGCGTTCTTTTGGCTCACATACGCATTTTGAGGTACGAAATGAAAAAGATAATAGAATAAATCCAACACCTTATATTGACTCTGAATTGCCAACTGCTAATAAAATAACCTATCAAGTCTACGATAACAAAAAGAAAAAATGGTTACCTAATGTGAAAGTAAATACAAATAGTTATGCTGGTAATTTTGGAAATGCTGTGAGTGGATTAAAATTAGACAAATTAAAATATAGAGTACATGATAAAATTAAAAATAAGTGGTTACCATTTGTAGAAGGGCGAACCAATTACGCTGGAAATTTAGGAAATACTGTCGACGGTATACAAATAGAAAATGCAACTTATAGAGTTCATATAAAAAATGGAGGGTGGCTTTCTTGGGTTTCCAAAGTAGATAATACTAACAATGGATATGCTGGTATTTATGGAAAAGAAATAGATGCAATACAAATTAAAAAGGATAATCTGAAATAAAGGATTATCCTCTTTTTTTATGTGAAATTTAACTAATTAAGGCAAATGTGAAATTTGCCTTTAAAAGTAAAATGCGTAAACAACGAAGTAGGAGGTGAAAAAATGATTTTTATTTATATAAAATTTAAACAACTCAAGATTAAAATAAAAATCTTATTACACTCCTAAAAAAAGTGTAACACATTTTGCTTAATAATAGAAGAAAAAATGAAACCTATAAAATTGAATTTAATGATAAAAATTAAAAAGAATAACTTCAAATAGTTATCCTTTTTTATGTGAAATTTAACTAATTAAGGCAAATGTGAAATTTGCCTTTAAAAGCAAAATGTGTAGACAATGAAGTAGGAGGTGAAAAAATGATTTTTATACTTATTACAACCAAATATTTAAAGATTAAAATAAAAATCTCATTACACTCCTAAAAAAAGTGTAACACATTTTGCTTTGTAATGAAATACAAAATTTAATATTATATTTATACATTTTCAACATATTTAATATAGATGAAATAAAAAAACAAAATTAAAATTTTAATATGTTATAAAAACTAAAAAAGGTAACTTCAAATAGTTATCCTTTTTTATGTGAAATTTAACTAATTAAGGCAAATGTGAAATTTGCCTTTAAAAGC